>JAGPGE010000356.1 GCA_018056145.1 Armatimonadota bacterium | reverse complement strand
ATTGGCCTGCAGGGATTGTGGCGGCCGGGGGTTGCCAAACCGGGGAGGAATCGGCTCCGCTTCGTGGGAACACTCTCGCCGCAGGCAAAGACCCTTACTGGGTGGAGGAGAATCAGTATGCTGCGCACCGCGATCATCGGTTTCGGCGGGATTGCCCGTTCACACCTGAACGACATCGCGTTCTTCAGGCCCGATAACCCGCTCCGGGCCGCCGATGACCCACTGGTGGAGCTTGTGGGGTGCTGCGATGTGATGCCGGCGGCGCTTGAGCGGTTCAGGTCGGAGACCGGGGTGCAGGCAGTCTACACCGACGTCGAGAAGATGCTGGACGATCTGCGCCCTGACTACATCCACGTGGCCACCTGCGCCGACGTTCGCCTGGAGCCCGTGCTGGCAGCGGCGGCCCGGGGGATTCACGTGCTGTGCGAGAAGCCCTTGGCGCGGGACCCGGCGGAATGCGACGAGATGATCGCGGCCTGCGACGCGGCGGGAGTGCAGTTTGTGGTCAGCCACCAGCGGCGCAGTTCGCCCGCGTACTGGCACATGAAGAAAATGCTGGATAAGGGGATCATCGGCACGGTGCGGTATGTCACGGGCGGGGGCAAATCCCGCCGCGGCGGCCAGGAGATCCACAATATCGGCAGCCACCTCAACGACGCGGTGGGTATCCTGCTAGGCGACGCTGACTGGGTGTTCGCCTACTGCAGCATCGACGGGCGCCCATGCACGAAGTATGATCGGGAACCGGGAGATCGCGGCGCGGGCTGGGTGCTGGGGGAGCGGATCGACCTGACCACCTACTACAAGAGCGGCGTGCGGGCTGACTTTCGCTTCAACGAAGACCCCGGCATCTTCCATTGGATCGCCTGGGGGACTGAGGGGCGTCTGGCGGCCTTCAACAATGACGTCATGATCAACCGCGCGCCGGAGCCCTTCACAGGCGAGAGGTGGGAGACGGTGGAGATACCGGATGATGCCGTGACGACCGCGTCCGGCTACACCATGCGGGCGGGGTGGCAGGAGATCAGCCGGCAGGTGGCAGTTCACAACCGGGTCCACATGATGCGGGAGATGTTCGAGCGGATGGAAACCGGAGGGGAGCACACATCATCCGGCCGGGTGGGCGCGGTCCCGATCGAGATCATGCAGGCCACGTTCCTGTCCCACCTGCGCGGCGCGCCGGTGAAGCTGCCCGTGGATGAGAGGGTATCTCCGTTGGCGGATCTAGGCTGAGACCGGGCAGGAGTCGGAGCGTGGGCCATGCAGCAGAGTCGCATGGGGCGGGCGTCTCGACGCCGCTGTTCGCCGGGTGCCAGTGGTTACAAGCACCGTCTCCGGGTGAGGTTCCGAGTCGGTGCCAGTCCCCCACCTGGCGACCGGCCCACTACCCCTCCGCCTTCTTCCCCCTCGACTGCACCCAAATGACGCCCTTCGCGATGAAATAACTGGCCGCGGAGATGATGGCTGCAAGGGCACTGACTGAGAAGTCGATGTAGTACGAAAGCACGATGCCGATGAGCCCCGACGCGAAAGCGATCCCGAAGGCCCATGCGACCACGGCGTTCACCGTGCTGCCGATCAGCAGGGCGGCCGCGCCCGGCGAGACCAGCATGGCGAAGACAACGATGGCCCCGACGCCCTTCATCAGGATCGCCGCGGACAGGCCGATGAGCGCGAAGAGGATGTAGTTGTACACCCCCGCCTGGATCCCGAACGCCCGCGCGCCCTCCATGTCGAAAGTGATGAACAGGAACTCCCGCCGCAGGACGCCGAACAAGAGCACCACCAGGCCTGTTAAGCTCCCAAGAATCAGCAGGTCCTGGTTGCTCAGCAGGAGCAGGTCCCCGATCAGCACCCCCCACACACGCGTGGCAGACTCGGGGATCAGCGAGATGAGCAGTACCGCCAGGGCCATGGAGAAGGCGAAGCCCACGCCGATGGCCGGATCTGCCGCGCGGTCGGAACTGCGAAACGACGCGCCGCCGGCGAGCAACGCGAGGGCCACCGCGAACACGGCGCCTCCCAGTACCGGATTGCCCAGGTGAACAAGACCATAGGCCTCGAGCACGATGATCAGTGCCGCTCCTGCGAGTGCTGCGTGGCTTGCCCCGGACACCAGGAATGTGAGGCTGCGGAAGCTCGCGAAGACCCCACTCAGGGCCGCGTTTATGGCGATCAGGAACACGCCAATAAGCGCGCGTAGGACGAACGGGGAGCTGAGGTATTCGAGGAGATCAGTCATGCGAAGCCTGGATGACCGGGTGACGGTAGCCTTCCTCGCACACCAGCACCGGGACAAGAGTGCCGTAGGCTTCCCGCAAGTTCTCGGCGGTCAGGACCTCCAGCGGCGTCCCGAAAGCGATCTGGCGCGTGTGCAGAAGTAGCGAGTGAGTGATGAAGTGGCAGATGGGGTTCACGTCATGCACAACAACCATGACCGTGACCCCATGGGACCGCGCGAGATGGTGCAAGAGTTCGCCGATCGCCGCCTGACTGGCTGCGTCCACCTGTCCGAAGGGCTCATCCAGCACGAGCACGGGCGGGTCCACTGCGAGCGCCCGGGCGATCAGTGTGCGCTGGCGCTGCCCGCCGCTCAGCGAGCGGAACGGCCGCCTGGCCATGGGCAGCATCCCCACCATGTCCAGCGCCTTATCAACCCGGGAGCGAATCTGCCCTCTGCACCCCGATTTGCGGGTGTGGGCGGCAAGACTCACGACTTCCCGTACGCTCAGCGGCGGGCTGAGATTGATGGCAGTCTGCTGCGGCACGTACCCGATGAGGCGCTGGACCGCTTCCGGGTCCTGTTCGGGGTCCTGGCCCAGAATGCGTATGCTCCCACAGCTGGGCGCGAGCAGCCCCATCATCAGCTTGATGAGCGTGGTCTTGCCGGACCCGTTCGGCCCGATTACCGCGCAGAAGGCACCGCGCGGCAGGGCGAACTCCACCCCGCTGAGTGCCTCCACGGGGGGCACGCGGTAACGGAACCCCAGCCCGCGGACGTCGATGATCGTCTCCCCAACCTCGGTCAGGGCTCGGGTACCGGCCCGGCAAACGGGACAGTCGTGCTCTGGCCGGCTCATTGTGGCGCCGGGACCTCCATCCAGACATTTCCGTTCATCGCCGAATCATGGGCGACGATGCCCGGGACTGTGAGTTCCCATCCCCGGACCTCGTCCAGCCGCGGCTTCTCATCACGTTCCAGAGCACCCAGGAAGTCCTGAAGCAGAGAGTACTCAGCGGTCCCGTGCCCGCCGGCCTGGGCACTGGGCGGCAGGTTCGGGTCATTGCGCGGCACGTCGATTTCCTGGGTCGCCACAGTCTTGCCCTGGATGTACAGCCGCCCCGGGTTCTCCCCCACCCCATCCTGGCTTGTGGCGACGAACCCGTTTGTCCCGTGGATCTCATACGCGTGCATGCCGCGATCCCGGGGGAGCAGCGACGTCCGCAGCATCTTGATGGTCATGCCCTTCTCGGTCTGGAACAGGGCCACCTGCAGGTCGATGGTCCCCGGATCGGGCAGGTCGAAGATGTGGTGGGTATCTCCCACGCCGCATGCGCGGACGATGCGGTCGCCGGTGATCTCCAAGATTGGCCCCAACGAGTGGGAGCAATAGTGCAGAGGCGGGCGGTAGCTTCGCCAGCGCTTCTCGCCCGTCACCGGGTCGTAGATCAGCGACGGGATGGGGTGCATGTACTCGCACTCAGCGTAGACGATGATCCCCAGGTCGCCCGACTGCACCAGTTCGCGCCAGTGGTTCACAAAATGCCAGTAGACGCAGTTCTCAGCCAGCATGTAGCGCTTACCGGTGCGGCGGACGGCATCCACGATCTGCTGACATTCGGGGATGGTGGGCGCCATGGTCACTTCGCTGAGCACATGACAACCCGCCTCAAGCGCGCTCACCACCTGCTCGCGATGAGCGGGGATCGGTGTGCCCACAAAGACGATATCCAGGCCGCTGTCCACGAACTGCCCATAGTCGGTGAAGCAGCGGTCATCGGAAAGCCCAAGGCCTTCCTGGAAGCGCGCCAGGGCCTCCGGGTCGCGATCACACAGGGCCGTGATCTCGCACCGCGGGTCTTCGGCCAGCAGTCGCCCGTAGCCCGATCCTCGCCCCACACCCACCAGACCGACACGCCATCTGTCTGCCATGAGTCTTCGCTCCTTGAGCCGGCCTGAGCCGACGGATGATCTATGCTTCCCTGCGCACCAGCAGGGACAGATAAGCCACAACGTCCGCGCTGGACCCGGTCGCCACGCCCGAGTTGGTGTAGTCGACCATCTCGGCTTCGGTTGCCCCAAGTGCAGTCGCAGCGTGGAGCATCGCCGCAACCGGGCCATACCCGCACATCGACACATCCAGCCGCAGCCGGTCCCGCAGAAGGCCTTCCGGGTCCAATTCCAGCATGCGGTGGATCAGCACCTGGTCCTGCTCCCGAGCATAGTCCGCGCTCTCGAAATGGGTCATGTCGGTGCTCGCGACGATCACCGCATTCTGCCCGGCGAGATGCTCTGCCAGAACTCCACCGACTTGATCCGCCGCCGGGCCGCCTTGATCCAGCATCATAATCGGCACGATGGGCGTGTCCACCCCGAACACGTACTGGATGAAAGGAAGCTGGACCTCGAGGCTGTGCTCCCCCGCGAAACCGGACACGCCATCGGTGAACCCCTTCAAATCTCCAGCGATGGCAGTCGCGAGATCACCCGCGATGGGCGAACGCCCCAGCGGCGTCTCCCACCATCCCCCGGTCTGAACTCCGTTCACGTAGCTTCTGCCGTGGTTGGGGCCAACCACCACAAACACGTCCGGGCGACCATCGCGGGCCAGTTGCAGATAGCCCTTTGCCGCCGCGGCACCCGAGTACATATAGCCCGCGTGGGGGCTCACGAGACCCAGGATGCGCCGCGGACCGTCGTCATTCACCGCCGGCGGAAGCTGGGCACACCCCGCGTGCCGGAAGCAGGTGTCAAGGCTCGCGAGCAGCTCTCGCTGCGTTGCGGGGTAGAACATCCCGGCGAACGCCGGCGGACGTACGGCATTCACCGCCATCGCACTCAGTCCTCCTCATGGGCCGCCGGTCGCCGCACTGGACAGACAGGGGCCTATTCCGTCGGCCCACGTACCAGTTCAGCGAACCCTTTGAGCGTCTGCATGGCGTTGCGCACTCCCGCCGACACCAATCTGCGCTCGGCTCCAGTGCGCGCGGTTACCTCGTCAACAATATGGGCCATCCTTTCGCGCTGTGTCAAGGCGAGCCATTCCGGCTCTGCGGCCAGTTCGTGCGCCACCTGGAGGATGGTCCTGCCTGACTTCGAACGCCCGTCGATCCGGCTGCCGAAGTCCACCGCCGCCGCGCGCTGAACCCGTACCAGCCCCGGGTTCACCGGTTCAGGCGTCGCGAGTGGCGGAGGCAACGGCTCGCAATCGCGTCGGGTGAACTCCAAAGCCCCATCGGTCCCCCCGAGCCTCTCCCGGATGACCGGTTCATACTCTGCGTTGATCTCATACCCGATCCCGGTTCTACCCTCTTCGGCGGCCATGAACTGCCCCCCATGATCCGGACAGTGATTCGCCGCTTGAACGATCGGGTTCGGCTCATTACAGTGGGGCCAGAGTGCCTCCAGATCAAAGGAGCCGACAGTCATGTCCAAGCCAAGCTACAGTCCCGAGTTCAAGCGCAAGGTCGTCGAAGAGCATCTCAAGGATGGCAAGTCGGTGGCCGCCGTGTGCCGCGAGTATCACGTCGGCGAAGTCGCCTTCCGGCGCTGGCGGCGGGAGTACCAGGCCGCTGAGAACGCCTCGACCCAAGGGCAGGCGGAACTCGCTCGGGAGCTTGCGGCGGCGCAGAAGCGCATCGACGAACTCGAAGGCGCCCTGGGCCGCGCCACGCTGGAAGTGGATTTCATGAAGCGCTGCTTCAAGCGGGCTGGTCTCCCTTTCCCGACCGCGCCGAAATCGTGACCGCCGAACGCGACACGACTGCCGGCGCGATCCCGGTGGCAAAGGCGTGCGAGCTGGCCTCGGTGAGCCGCAGCTGGTACTACGACCGGCAGCGCCGCGAGCCGCGCAACGAGACGGATCTGCAGGACAAGATCGAGGAAATCGTCACCGAGATGCAGGCCTACGGCTACCGGCGCGTGACGCAGGAACTCCATCGCCGGGGCTTTCCCGTCAACCACAAGCGGGTGCTGCGGATCATGCGGGAGCAGTCGTGGCTGTGCAAGCTGGTGCGGCTCAGCCGGCGCACCACCCAGTCCGACCACGGGCTGGCAGTGTTCCCAAACCTGCTGCCGGATGCGGTCATTACGGGCCCGAATCAGGCCTGGGTGGCCGATATCACCTACATTCGGCTCTCCCACGAGTTCGTGTATCTCGCGGTGGTTTTGGA
>JAGPGE010000355.1 GCA_018056145.1 Armatimonadota bacterium | reverse complement strand
CAGCACAATAGGCCGGTTTCCTGGAGGGTGCCCAGACGATCATGAGTTCAGGTTTTGACACACCCGTCGCGCGGGCTGTGAGCGAGGCTTACCGCCGCGGCGAAGAGGACGAGACCATGCCCGGCCTGCACCTCGTGGATGCGGCCGGAATCCCTGTGGGCTGCATGGACGATGGCGATTATGTCATCTTCTATAACATCCGCGGGGAGCGCGAGGTCCAGCTTGCCCAGTCTCTCACTCAGCCCGGCTTCAGCGAGTTCCCCACCAAGGACGGCATGATTGTCCACATGGCCACGATGATCCGCTACGCGCCGGGGATCACCGACCATGTGGCCTTCCCTCCCATCGGAGCCATCACCGGGACACTGTCTGAGGCCGTGAGCGCCGCCGGACTGCGGCAGGTGAAGATCGCCGAGTCCGAGAAGGCGATCCACCTCACCTACTTCCTCAATGGCAAGCACCCCGACCCGTGGCCCGGCGAGGAGCAGGTCATCATCGAGAGCAACCGCGAGGTCAATGATTTCGACGAGTTGCCCGAGATGAACGTGGCCGACGTCGCGGACGCGGTCATAGATAAGCTCGCGGACCCAGCCTACGACCTGATCGTCGCCAATTTCGCGAACATGGACGTGGTGGGGCACATTGAGGACCGCGAGGCGGTTCTCAGCGCGATCCGCGCCGTGGACCCGCAGGTGAAGCGGGTCGTGGATTCCGCGCTGCAGGCCGGCGTGACGGCGCTGGTCACCGCGGACCATGGCAGCGTCGAGAAGTGGTACTACCCCGAGGGGGCGATCGACACCGGCCACACCGACAGCCCGGTGCCCTTCGTGGTGTGCGGCCAGGGTCAGGTCCAGCTTCGCGAAGGTGGCGATCTCACCGACATCGCCCCCACTGTCCTGAGCCTGCTCGGGGCGCCGGCGCCGGCGGAGATGACCGGCAAGCCCCTGTTCCAGGCTCCCCCCGGAAGCTCCGGCCGGGTTCTTCTGCTCATTGTTGACGGGTGGGGTCTGAACGACGACGCGAGCGCCAATCTGATCACGCAGACCGAGACCCCGGGGCTGGATGGGCTCTTGACGCAGTTCCCCTGGGTAGCCCTCAAGGCCAGCGGGGCCGCCGCTGGAATGCCCGAAGGCACGGTAGGCAATTCCGAAGCCGGGCACCTTCACATAGGCGCCGGGCGTTGTGTACCGTCGGACCGCCTGCGCATCGCCCGGGCCATGGACAGCGGCGAGTACCATGACAATCCAGCGTTCAACTGGGCCATCGACGGAGCGCTCCGTGACGGCAGGAAGCTGCACCTGCTGGGCATCATCTCCTTCTTCTCCTCCCACGGTTCGGTGAAGTACCTGGAGGAACTGCTGCGCCTGTGTGCCCGGCGGAGGGTGCCCGAGGTCTATGTCCACGGTCTGCTGGGAAGGCGCGGCGAGCGCCCGGAGAGTGGCGCGGCGTATGTCAACGACATTGAGCGCCTGTGCGAGGAGCTTGGCACGGGCAAGTTTGTCTCCGTCATCGGCCGCCACTGGGCCCTGGACCGTGAACAGCACTGGGAGCGGGTTGAAATGGCCTACCGGCTCCTCGCCTTCGGCGAAGGGCATCCGGTGCCTGACAGGGAATGAGTCCTTGTAACCGAGTTATGGACCTGCCGGTCTGACCGATCCGCATCATCTGACTGGTTCCAAGCCGGCGAGACCCAACCAAGGAGAGCTGCGATGTCAAAGCTGACCGTGTACGTGTCTGACTATACTCTTGCGGAGGAGATGGATCTCGAACAGAGGATCCTTGATCAGATCGACGCGAAGCTCGACCGCGCACAGTGCAAGACGGTCGATGAAGTGCTCGCAACCATCGGCGATCCCGACGCAATCATCACCCAGTGGGCCCCATTGCCCCGGGAAGTGCTCAGCAAGCTCACGAAGTGCAAGGCCATCTGCCGCAACGGCGTGGGTGTGGACAACATCGACCTCGATGCCTGCAAGGACCTGGGCATCGCGGTTCTCAATGTCCCCGCATACTGTGTCCAGGATGTGGCCGATCACGCGCTGACCCTCTCGCTGGCCGTCTGCCGCAGGCTGCAGCAGACCATCGACTTCGTACGCGGTGGCGGCTGGGGCGAAGCCCCGATCCTGCCGGCTCGCCGCCTGGATCAGCTGGTCTACGGCGTCGTGGGCCTTGGGCGCATCGGACGGGCATCCGCAGTGCGCGCGAAGCCCTTCTACCAGAAGGTCATCGGCTACGACGCATTCATGCCCAACGCCAATGTTCCCGAAGTGGATGAGGTGAAGGGCAGCTTTGAGGAACTCCTTGGCGAAGCTGACATCATCACGCTCCACGTGCCCGGTACCGCGGACACGAAGCAGATGATGAACGCCGAACGCTTCGCGCAGATGAAGCAGGGCGCGTTCCTTGTGAACACCTGCCGCGGCAGCGTGGTGCATACCGACGACCTGGTGGCGGCGCTACAGTCCGGGCATCTTGGCGGCGCCGGGCTCGACGTGCATGATCCCGAGCCCCTCCCGGAGGATCACCCTCTGCGCTCCATGCCCAACGTCATCATCACCCCGCACGTGGCGTACTACTCGGTGGAGGCTGTCATCCAGGCCCGGGAGGAGACCGCCCAGAACCTGGTGCTCTTCTTCCAGAACAAGCCGCCGATCTCGCGCCTGGTGTAGACATCCAGGAACCCACTCGCGATCCGCAGGGCCCCTCAGAAAACGAGGGGCCCTTGTGTTTCCCCAGCGTGAAGGCGAACACACACGGTCTTCCCGCAGTCAAATCCACCGACCACCACTTTCGGAGGCGGGGACCATGCGGGTTCATTCACACGCCGGTACGGGTTGCCTTTTTGCAGTCCTGCTCTTCTGCGCAGCGGTCTGTCTCGCACAGCCGGGGGGCGAGCGGATCGTTCCCACCGATCCGCTGGATTCACTCCTGCGAGCCGTGAGCGTGGACACCGGGGTGAGTTACCGCGGCTTGACGCTTTTCCCGGTTCGGCTCCGGACGCAGTACAGCGACCTTTCCGTGGACACTTTCGACGAGGCTGTCCGACGGGGCGACCTCGAGGTGCGGGAGGTTGAGAACGGCGAGGTCGGCAGCGTACGGGTGCGCAATCACGGCGGGCGGCCGGTGTTCATCATGGCCGGGGAGATCATGACCGGCAGCAGACAGGACCGCACTGCGCGCCAGGACGCCCTGATTGCGCCAAACACCGGCTGGGTCCGAATCCCGGTATATTGCGTGGAGGCGGGCCGGTGGACGCAGATAAGCCCGCAGTTCGGCAGCGGCAAGAGCCTCGCGGGGGCAGACCTGCGCCTGAACGCCTACGCCGGGGAGACCCAACAGCGCATCTGGGAAGAAGTGGACCGCGCGGCTGCGGCCAATTCGGTCACCCAGTCCATGGGCAAGCCCCTGCAGGAAGTCTTCAGCGATGAAGCGGTTCGACGACGCTTGGACGAGTACTCCCGCGGGCTGGCCTTCGACCCCGGGCGGGATTGCGTTGGCCTTGTGACGTTCTCGGGTACGCGTGTCATCGCCGCGGATCTGCTCGCCACGCCGGCGCTGTTCCGCGAACTGAAGGATAAGCTGGTCCGTTCGTACGTGATTTCCGCAGGGAGAACGCCGTCGGGCTGGAAGGACGAGCCTTCGGCTCACGATGCCGCCCGCTTCCTGGCACTTGCGTGGTCTGAAGGCTGCCGGCGCATTCCCGTGGACAGTCCCGGCGCGGGCTCCTTTTTCCGCCTGCAAAGCACCGCCGGGAGCGCTTCGGGCGGCCTGCTCACCTACCGAACCGACGCGGTACACTGCGCGCTGTTCCCGCACAGCAGGCCGGTTCCCGTCCCGGAGCCGGTACCCATCCCCATCCCGGTGCCCCGGCCTTTCCAGGAGGACGGGCGCCGCTGAGCGGCCCCGGGAAACGGTACGGCGCGGCCACCCATGCGGGCGGCCGCGCCGTTCATACTCCTGGGTGTTGCGGTCAGACTATGGGGTCCAGGTCGGGTTCCACTGGCTGGGCTTCCAGTTCTCGCGCTTGTCCCACTTGGCGTGTCCGTCGCAGTAGCCAAGATTTGCGCCCTCGTTGTGCACGTCCTTGATGCGGCAGTTCGCATGCCCGTAGGTCACCATGGTGTTGCCGTCGATGCCCCACCAGCCGTTGCCGGTGCTGTCGGCGATCGTCACGGTCTCCGCAGGCTTCTGGACCTCGGCATCCTTGCGGCCATTCAGGTAGACATTGTAGATATAGCTGCAGATCGTGTCGTTCTTGCTGGGGCAGAGGAAAATCTGGGTGTTCTTGATGTAAGGCGCGATCTCGCCGCCCCACCAGACACCGTATGGCTCCCAACGGCTGGTGGTTCCCGACCAGAACATGAGCGGGAACTTCTCGTCGTAGTCCTGGGTATATGCCAGGAAAGCGATGCCGATCTGCTTCACATTGCTCAGACAGGATGATTGCCGTGCTTTCTCCCGCGCCCGGGCGAATACGGGGAAGAGAATGGCGGCGAGGATCGCGATGATTGCGATCACGACGAGCAACTCGATCAACGTAAAGCCGGTCCGACGCTGCGTCATGGGGCTGACCTCCGTGCGGATTGGTACGGCCTAGACAGCAATGCTAAGCCCTGCCGGCGGCGGGTGTCAAGTGATTCCCAACCCCGGGTCTGACCGCCGGAGGTGGGTGGTCTGTGGGGCGGTGGCGAACGGCCTTCCCTGCATGCTCTGGACTGCATACCGCACCACCCCGGTGCTGGTGAGGCCGGGCTGCAAGGCGCCATTCGCGGGCTGGGAGGCTTCGGGCGAGGGCTGTGAAACGGCAGTCAGGGGTTGTGGAGGCCAGGCCACCACGGAACTCGGTCACACCCCCAAGCCCGCTATGCTTGCACCCGCGCCGCTGTCAGGCTATATTGTCCTGTGACGGCGTCCCCACCCTTCGCGCCTCCCGAAAGGAAGACCAACCGCCTTGGCTGAGCAACTCTGGCACGCCATCCAGGGATTGCCTGACTGGCTGGCTGTCGCTATTCTCTCTGCCGCGCCGATCAGCGAAGTACGTGGCGGGATCCCGGTTGGCCTGTGCTACTACAACATGCCCATCTGGCTCTGCCTCCCGGTGGCCATCGCGTCCAATGTGGTCTCGGTGCTGTGGATCGTGCCCACGTACAACTGGATGGCGCGAACCTTCGACGCCACCCCCGGACTGGGTAGGCTGTTCCGGTGGCTGACGGCGAGGGCTGAGAAGCGCAGGGGTCTTGTGGAAAAGTACGGGGTCCTTGCAGTGACTGTCTTTGTGGCGGTTCCGCTGCCTGTGACAGGGGCATGGACGGGAAGCGTGATCGCCTCCGTCTTCCGGATGCCCTTCGCAAAGGCCGCCCTGTGCATGCTGCTGGGCGTGCTCATCGCCAGCACCATCGTCACGGGGCTTACCCTTGGTGGCGTCGAAGTGTTCAACGCCATTCATGTCAGGCCCGATGTAGCCGCGGGCCAGTGAGACTGAGGCCGCTCGACTGGGGAGGTTGCCAGACAGATGGATCACACGGTTCGCATCGAGTTTGAGCGATCACCGAACTACCGCCTGGTCCCCGCCGATGGCGCCTGGGGTGGCCCCACGCCCCGCGGTAAGATCATGGTGAACTTCTTCGTGGACGTCCCCACATCGCCCTACTCCGTGACCCACGGTCTGACCGAGGAGGGCCAGCTGGGGCCGGAAGTTGAGCGCACGCCCGACGCTTCCGAAGGCACGCCCCGGGTGACCCGGGAGTTCGAGATGGGCGTGCTGCTTTCCATTGATGATGCCGAAAGCGTGGCCCACTGGCTCCTCGATCAGGTGGAGATGATGCGCCAAGACATGGAGGACGAGTAACCCGCGACGGGCGGCATTCCCCTGCGCCATACGCCACCACGCCCCCGTGAGAACCCGTGCGCATTGGGTGCAGGCACCGAGTTCTTCACGGCGTGAACTCGGGTGGCAGTCCCCCGATGCGGGTGCCCCTGCTTTTCAAAGCAGTGCTCTCGCAACGCAGCACACCACGCGGGGCGTGGTGTGGCACCCGGCGCATATCGTCGGTCCCGCCCGGACAAGTCCGGGCACCCGACGACCATGAGAGAAGCGCTCGGAACGCCCTGGTATTCAACCGCCAGAGACTAGACAAGTCTTGCGTTAGAATATCTGTTCGTTTATGCTGTTCCCCAATGCCCCTATTCCGCTCCCGGCCCCAGGCTTCGAGCGCTCAGATACCGGTGCCATGTCCGATCGCATACTGATTCGTGGCGCACGCGAACACAACCTCAACGGGGTCGATCTTGACCTGCCCGGCAATGCCCTCATTGTCTTCACGGGCGTGAGCGGTTCGGGGAAGTCCTCCCTAGCTTTCGACACCCTCTTTGCCGAGGGCCAGCGGCTCTACCTGGAG
>JAGPGE010000354.1 GCA_018056145.1 Armatimonadota bacterium | reverse complement strand
CCCGAGTTCGCCCTTGCCGATGCCCGTGCGTGGGAGGCTTCGCGGGGGGACGACTGGCTGATCTGGCGTGCTCGCCGTTGCGCCGAGCGCTTGCGCAGCCTACCCCTCAAACTGGAGCCGGGCGAACTGCTGGCGGGCAAGCCGCGGTTTCATGCGCCGGGGGAAGACGAACTCCCGGCGCTTGAGGAAGCCCACCGCGTTCTGGCCGAAGTGCCACCATATCCGGGCGGGGATGCCGGGCATTTCCACCCTGACTGGGAGAAGCTGCTGAGGCTCGGCGTCGCCGGGATCCTACGGGAGATCGATGAACTCGCTGCACGGCCGGGCCTGGATGAGGAGCAGCGGACCTTCTACGCCGCCTGTCGGATCGTCATGGAGGCCTTCTCGGAGTTCATCGGGCGCATCGGACAGGCTTGCGATGAGATGGCCGAGTGTGAACCGCAGGATGCCGGGCGTTGGCGCGAACTCGCGGGAATCTGCCGCCGCGTTGCCACCGAGCCCCCGACGAGTTTCCATGAAGCGCTGCAACTCATGTTCGCGGGGCAGATCGCCCTGTGGTTCGCCGAGGATCACGGTCTGACCAGCCCGGGACGCATCGACCAGACGCTGTACCGGTTCTACGCGGCAGACATTGAAGCTGGCAGGCTCACGCCGTCCGAGGCCCTGCACTTGCTCTGCTGCCTGTACATCCACCAGAACCGGATTCTCTGGCCGGGGTCGGCGGTTGCGGTGATGGTCGGCGGCAAGGACACGCAGGGGCAGAATGTGACCAACGCGGTCACCTATCTTGCGCTGGCCGCCCGGCAGGCCACTCAGCTAGTGTACCCAACGGTTGGCCTGGTCTGGCACCGCGACCTGCCTGATGATCTGATGGAGTACACGATGCGGATGCTCGCAACGGGCATCGGCGACCCCGCCCTGTTCAACGATGAGACGATTTCCGCCGGCCTGCGCGACCATGGGGTGCGGCAAGAGGACTGCCACAATTACGTGAACTCCACCTGCGTGGAGATCAAGGTTGCGGGCGCTTCGAACATCTGGGTCACCCACCCATATATCAACCTGGCGCAGGGCCTGCTGGATGCCCTGAACCAGATTGCGGACGGTTCGGTACCCGAGCCGCAGAGCTTCGAGGACTTGCAGGAGCAGGTGCGCGCGGCCATTGCCCTGCGAGTTGAACAGGCGGCCCAGCAGATGGACCGGATGTGGAAGCAGCGGTCGATCACCGGCTGCTTTCCCTTCGCCAGTTGCGTTATCTCAGACTGTCTGGAGCGCGGCCGGGACTACGACCGGGGTGGGGCGCGGTATAACTGGGTTGAGAACTCCTTCATCGCGCTGGCCAATCTCGTAGACGGGCTGGTTGCCATCCGCGAACTGGTGTACGACAAGCAGGAGCTCTCCTTGGGCGAACTGAATGCGATCCTCCGCGCGAACTTCGCAGGCCACGAGGGCCTGCGACAGCGAATCATCAACACGCTCCCGGTGTACGGTAACGATGATGACCGCGCGGACGCCCTGGCGGTTGAGTGGTCCGAGTTCATCATCGCGAAGACCGAGGAGCAGACCGTCGGCCTGCACCGGTACGTGCCCGGCATGTTCTGTTGGGTGATGCACGAGCGGATGGGCAGCGAGACTGGGGCGACGCCGGATGGCCGTCTGTGTGGACTGCCACTCGCGGACGGAGCCGGCGCTTCGCAGGGCCGGGAACGCTGCGGGCCGACGGCATCGGTGCTGTCCACGACTCGCTGGGACCACAGGCCGATGCTGGGCGGGGTAGTGCAGAATCTCAAGTTCACGAAGGACATGCTCGCCGACCCGGAAGGCCGCAAGGCGGCGCGCGGAGTCATCCAGACATATCTGCAGCGCGGCGGCTTCGAGATACAGGTCAACGTGGTGAGTCGCGACACGCTCCTCGATGCCCAGGCGCATCCGGAAAAGTACCAGGATCTTCTCGTTCGCGTGGCGGGGTACTCGGACTACTTTGTGAAGCTGAACCGAGACATGCAGAACGAGGTCATCGCCCGCAGTGAGCACGGACTGCAATGAGGGAGACGGAAGGGCTTGGCCCCCTGTGCTGCTCTTGACCGCGATCCCCCAGTTCGGGCGGGTGCATTCCGCGAGAGTAGGTATGAAGACAGGTCACGGGTGTCATCGCCGTCCAGCCGACGAGTCCCGTGACATCTCTCGGGCTCAGACGGGCTCCGTGGGGCCCCGTGCGCTCGACAGCGCGCGCACCCCACGGCTGGCGCGGGGTGCATTCCACCTAATTGTGGGGGGATGCTCCCCTTCGCGCGACCCCGCCAGACACAGACCAGTAACTGAGACACAGCCGAGAGTGAGGCGCTTTGCATGCACGACGGACGCCCGGACCTGTGGGGAGTTTGGGCGAACCTCGACCGGGTCCGCGCCAACCTCAATCAGCCCTTGCTCAAGGGGTGGCGAGAGCAGCACCTGAACGCTCTGGCAGGCGACCTGGACAAGCCCCTTGAGTTCCCTGGTGAGGCAGGCGATGTAATGCGCAGATGCTCGGAGAACGCCCAGATGCTGGGTTTCGCGCATGTGCTCACAGGCGACGGCCGCTTTGCGCGCCGCGGAATTCAGGCGCTGGAGTGCATGCTCGAGAACGACCAGCGCTGGGACTGCATCGCGCACAACGAGATGTACCCACGGGATACGGCGGACCTGATCACGTCCGAGGTGACCAAGGACACGGCATCGGCGCTCAACTTCCTGTGGCCTGAACTGGGCCCCGGTCTGCGAGGCGAACTGGTCTCGCTCATCGCCCAGCGCGGCGGGAAGCCGATCTACGACGGGGCCGTCGCTGGCTGCTGGTGGGGCAACGCGCTCAACTCCAACTGGACGGCGGTGCTCAACTCCGGCCCGGCCTTCGCGGCGCTGGTGCTGCGCGAAAGCGACCCCGGCTTCCCCGCTACCGGGGAATCTGCAGGAGAACATCCTGCGGTTCTTCCGGGACGAGTGCGGTCTGAGCGTGTAGTGGCGTGTGACGCAGTGCGTCCGGCATCGAGCAGCATCAGGAAGCACAGGAGATGAGTTCATGGGAAATGATCTGCTGGTCTGCATCGTCCTCGCGCTTGGCCTCTGCGGGGCCGCCCTCTGCCAACCCGGAGCGACTCGGCCAGTGGAAGGCGGAACGTGGTGGGACGCGCCAGACCGCGCGGCGAAAGTGGCGGCGCTGATACCCGGCCGCAAGCTTCCCGCACAGACGGCGGCTACACTTTTCGCGGACTGGACCCGGCAGCAGGCCGAGCGCTGGCAGGCCGCCCACCCCGAGTCCAGCCCTGCCGCAGACTGGGACGCCCACGTCGCTGCGGCGCCCACGGATGCGGAAATCCGGGCCGAGTTCCCGCGCCATATTGCGCCTCTGGCGCGTGTGAAGTCGGGCAAGGTGGATCCCTCGAAACCCAATGCCGCGCTCTACTCCTACTGCCCCTTCTGTGGCTCCTACTCTTTCTCTGCTTTGGTGGACGCCGCGAACGAGTACCACGCTACCACCAGCTGCTGCAAGACCGACGTGTGGGGCCGGGAGCAGGATGCCCCCGCGGGTTATGCACTGAAGCCCAATGCAACGGCGCAGTTCCTGCACCTGGACGAGACTGTCCAGGAAGTGCCATGCACGCTGTACACGGATAAGGACGGCGTGGAGTGGGAGCTCTTCATCCGAACCTTCTTCGACCAGAAGCGCTGGCTCAGGCTCGGCTGCGACCTGGTGCGCGCGTATGGAAAGAAGTTCGAGGAGACCGCTGACCCGCAGTATGTCCACAAGATCGCGGTGATCCTCGACCAGGTCGCGGACACCTACTACGGCCTGCCGCTGTGTGACCACAACGAACTGGCCAACGGGAAGGATGGCAAGCCCCTAACCCGCGCCGAATGGGAGGCCGTCCCCCGGCCGGCGATTTTCGAGGTCAGCTATCTCGGAGGATGGAGCCGCCGATTGCCCGGCGGCAGCCGGGGCTGGCTGAACATGATGGATGAGCACATCTGGGTTGAACCGTATGCCCGAGTCCACCTGCACCCGGCGTTTCGGTATTACTCCGAGAAGACCTACGGCGACCCGGATGCGCTGGACCGGAAGATCACGCAGAAGCTGCTGCGCGAGCTGTCACTCATGTTCAAGAGCGTGTTCTCCCAGAAACTGCTGACGAACTATCAGGAAGCGAACTATGTGGACATGTGGATGCTGGGAGTGCTTCTGGGCGACGAGGAACTGCTGGACTTCGCCGGGCCCGCGCAGGAAGTGGCGATGTACAATCACACCTACCAGGACGGCCTGAACGGCGAGGGCGCCCCGAACTACATGGCCATGCCGGGTGGGTACTTCTACCCATTCCTGCGCGACCCGAACGGCTGGCTGCAGTTCTACCCCAAGTTCCTGGAAGACCACCCCTTCTACTGGGCGGCAGACGCGGAACTGCGCAAGCTGGGCACCGTCCGCGGGGTGCAGGTGGAGTTCGGAGACCAGCACGAGCATGCGTTCCCGCCCAACTTCGTCAGCGACCCGGAACGGGTGCGGGAGAGCGAGAAGATCGGAAGCCGCAACTGGCCCGGCTACGGGGTGGGCATCCTGCGGGTCGGCGGTCCCGGACACAGACAGGAAGCATGCCTGGCATATACCCGGGCCTCGCTGCACAATGCTCAGGATGCCCTGAGCCTGGAGTGCTGGGTGGATGGTGTGCCTGTCCTGCGCCGCGGTGGCTACGCGGCCCACTGGTGCAATGCCCGGCTGCAGTGGGAGCGGCCGGAGTTCGCGGCCCTGAAGAAAATGGACTACCCATTCGAAATGCAGGAGGGCCCGCAGGGGTTCGACAGCTGGACCTGGGTGTACGCGCACAGTGCATTGAGCCAGAACGGGACGATTGTCGATCAGGTCGGCACCGGGAAGGGCTGGGGTGACAACCGGGGATACGGGGAGGTCATCACCTTCAAGGGTGGCGAGGAGGCAGGCGCGCCCGGATCTGGATTCCAGGTGCTGGACGTCAAGGATCACTACTCATGGTCGCGGGTGGGGGTCACAGCGCCCGAATTCCGGCGCACGCTCATCGGTGTGGAAGGCCCGGATGGCAGGCCGTACATCCTGGACCTGACCAAGCTCGTGGCGGGCGAGGAGCAGGCGCTTCTCAACAGCGCGTGGGGAGTGCGCGCGGAAGCGAACCTGCCGCCTGTGAAGGAGACGGCGGATGATCTTGCGGACGTCCTCCAGACCCGGGACGGCGTGGATGAGAATGTCGACTACCGGGCATACAAGCAGGTCAAGGATGTGGAGCGGCTCGGGCAGCCTGGGGATTCCTGGGACGTGACGTGGAAGACCGACATCGCCGCTTTCGCTCCCCGCGACCCCAACGACGGGTCCTTCAAGCGCCCGGTGCCGGAGGACGTGGGCAAGGTGCGCCTGCGCATGTTGGGACTGGACCTGGACGCCGAGAATACCGAACTGATCAGCGCGAAGGGGCCGTGGATCGGCTGGGTCCGACAGCCCCTGCCCGGTGGCGCACGGGTGGACGGCAACGTGGCCTTCCTAGGCGCCCGGGACTTCGTCATCGAGCGGCGCACCGCAGAGAATGCGCCCCTGGAGAGCCTGTATGTGCATGTGCTCGAGGGCTTCCGGGAAGGCGAGGAGAGCGCCATCACGTCGGCGCGGCTCCTGAACGCGGAGAGCATCGAGGGGAACGAGCGGGACATCGTAGCCCTCGAACTGGAGATGACCGGCGGGCACACGGACACGGTGATCTACCAGTCAGAACCGGGGCGGATCCGGCTGCCCGGCGGCGTTGAAACCGACGCGCGCTACGCGCTGCTGCGGACCGATGCCGAGGGCGAAATCAGCACCGCAGAGGTCTGCCGCGGCACGATCCTGAGTGCTCCGGGGCTCGAGACCACGATGCCCGGGGACTTCACCGGCGAGATCGTTGACGTCGTTGGCGACCTCACCGGCACCCGTCAGCAGAGCGCGCTGATTGTCAAGCCTGACAAGCCCTGGCCGGCGGGGGACAATCTGCACGACCGGCAACTGCTCATCACCTTCGAGAGCACGCTTCGCGACCCCTGCAACGAGGGCTACAGGCTGGACAAGGTGACCGAACTGCCCGGCGGGCTGGTGCGCGTCGATGTGCAGGACCACGCGCCTTTTGTCACAAGCTGGCACCAGGTGACGGAAATGCCCGAGGATCGGCCCGGGGTCATCCGCACCTGGCGTCCCATGGTGGATCACGGCAACGGTCCCTGGTACAACGGGCTCAAAGTGTGGTTCCCGGAGCGCGACCGGACATACACCATCCGGCGGGTCAACGAGGTGGGCGGGGGATACGGTGGCGACACGCTGGAACTGGTGGAGGAGGTCGACCTGCGCTCCGAGGGCATACAGCTCGGCGACTGGTATGTAATCTACGGCGTCTGGC
>JAGPGE010000353.1 GCA_018056145.1 Armatimonadota bacterium | reverse complement strand
GTGGTACATCTGCTGCGGCCCGCACAACCCGTATGCAAACTGGTTCGTGGAGTATGCGGCCATCGAGTCGCGCCTGCTCATGGGCGCCATGACCACGAAGTACCGCCCTGACGGGTTCCTGTACTACCTTATCAGCATCTGGAATGACAACAAGCCCATCGAGTCGGGGCCTTTCACCGACTGGAACCCGGTGAGCTGGACCACCTACCACGGGGACGGGAACCTTACCTGCGCCGGACCGGGCGGTAAGCCGGTTCCCACCGTGCGCCTGGAGAACTACCGCGACGGCATGGAAGACTACGCCTACGCCTGCATACTCGAGGAGATCATCCGCCAGTACAAGGCGCGCGGCGATGCATTGAGCGCCGGTGAGCGCGATTGGCTGAAGCAGGCGGAAGAGGCGCTGATCGTCCCTGACTCGCTGGTCGAGAACATGGCGATGTACTCGCATGACCCGGCCGCGCTCTATGAATACCGGGAGCGCATGGCTGAACTGATTGACCGCTCCGGAGTGCCCGACGCCGATCCCTGGGGAGAGGATTTCGGCGTCCGCGGTTTCCGCGGGCGGTAGCCATCACCAAGCCAAGGACGCGATGATCACATGCCGGCGGCGCGTTCAACGGTGGCGATGGCCCGCGAGCTGATCATGCGGAAACGGTACTCGCAGGCCATCGACATGCTCAACGACAAGCTGGCCCGGAACCCCGATGACCTAAATGCTCTCGAGGCGCTGGGCCTCGCGTACTTCGAGCTTCAGGACTATGCCGCGGTGGAGCGCCTGGCCTTCCAGACCACGCGCCTTGCGTCCACCCGTGCGCGCACGTGGTGCAACTGGGGCATGGCGCTGCGCAAGCTGGGGAAGCTCGAGGAAGCCCGAGAGGCCCAAGAACGGGCGCTGCATCTGGACCCGACGTGCCGCCGGGCGCAGATCGAACTGGCCAAGATCGACCGCCTGGAATGGGATGCGCCGGCCATCGATGAACTGCCCTTGCCCTCGGCTTTCGACGGTGAAGAAGGGGCGGACCAGGCGGAAGAGTCTCCGGACGGACGGGACTGCCCGGTCTGCGGATGCTGGATGGCGCCCGGTGAACAGCAGTGCACGCGCTGCGGGGGAGAGCCGGCCATAACCGACGTCCATGCACCTCCGGTGCGGGAGTCTGCCCAGCCTTCGCCGGCCCCGAAGCAAACGCGCGCCAGTGCGGCCTTCGGGCCCATCGTCACCGGCGTGTTCGTGCTGGCTGCACTGGCCCTGTCGTTCGTGGCCTGGAGGATGATCTTCCCACCTCAACGGTCAGACATCCCGGTCTCCCAGCAACCCGCCGGAGTGACAATGACCCGGTCCGGCGATCCGATGGCGAAGTTCCGGGGCCTGCCCCAACTTGGGCCTTCTGACACGGTATACTATGCGGCGGGTCGATCCTTCTACCATCGCCAGGGGTGCCCGTATCTCGCAGGTGCTCCCATGGAAGTGGCCAAGGAAGAAGCCGAAGAGAGCCTCTGGCTCAAGCCTTGCGACAAGTGCAATCCTTGACAGAGGACCGAATGCACATGACATCTGCCGCGCGCCTGGCGCTGGTCTCTGCGGCGATTCTCGCCCCCGTCTCTCTTCTCGCCGCGGGCATGGAATCCATTGGCAATGTGGATGGTGTGGTCACCTGGAATCTTGGCGATATCCCGGCCGGCGAATCCCGCTCCCGAACCGCGATTGTCGCCTGGGATGCTGACCTTGGGGCTTTGGTCAGCCGCCTGCAGCGCGCCCGCGGCGAGGCCGACCTGTCTGCGGACGGCAAGCCCGCAACGAAACAGGCGGGCGACGTGGTCTGGATCTCCAGTGGAGTCACGGATTTCGCGCTAAATGACGCGGGATCGTTCTACTGGGAAGGACGCAGTCAGGCTCTGGCATGCCCCGCCGGAGGGCAATTGAGCCGGTTCGGGTACTTCGCCCACTACACTGCTGGTGAGCCGCGCCGCGCGGGGACGATCATATCCGCCGGCAACCGCGCCGAAGATAATCTGCGCGTCGCCGCACCCGCTGAGGCCCTCTCCGAGACCCGACTGCGCTGCCGGACCGAGAGCGCGGACGGACTGCTGGCGATCACCATCGACGCGGCCGCCGGCCCGGAATCCCTGGTGCGCGTGCGTTTCACCCTCGCCAACCGGTCTGACAGGAAGCTCGATGACGTCAAACTCACGGTCTATGCCAACCTAGAGTCCGCCCACACTCACGACGGCGATTACAGTACCCTGGACCGCCGCACCGGTGGCCTCCTTGTGGTCGACCCAGCGTCGCGTCTGTGCGCGGTGCTGACAGGTCTCGAAGTCCCTGACAGCGGCTGGTCAGGCACCTGGGCATCTCAGGAAGCACTGCACACTCCCATCGGTCTTCCGCGCGAGTCCTGGGGCTCTTTCGAGGGCATCCCGGCAGGCCTCGCCGAGCGCCTTGCTCGGGAGGGCATCCCGCACCCGGTGGCGCCCTTTGTGGCCAACCCGGCAGAGCCGGAGACGCGAACTCTGACTGCGGAGGAATCTCGCGACGCGCTTGAGCGCGACTGGCTGTTCCAGGCCGAAGGAGTTCCCTTCCGGGACCGTGCGCTGGCGGAGATCGGCTGGGCGCGGGCCCTCGCGACACGGATCAGCGCGATGCACGGTTGCCCGGATCTGTCCGTTCCGCTGGCGCGACTGGCGCAACTCGAACGACAGGCCGGGGCGGTTGCGGACGCCAACGGTCCCGATGCCCGGAGCCTGTATCTCGAGGTGCGCCGCGCCAAGCGCGAGATCGCCTTCGCGAACCCCGTGCTGGATTTCGAGTCAGTGCTTTTCATCGACCAGCCCTACCCACAGGGCGCCGAATGGCCCCACGAGGCCCGGCACCGCAATGGTATGATGGCCATGCCCGGCGGCAGGCTTCTGGTGCTCACGGGACTGCATCCCGGCGGCGCATTGCGAAAGCTTGCGCCCACAGTCCCCGGCGCCTTCTGGCGGCCGGACCTGTCCTTCGACGCCACCCGCGTGCTGTTCTGCTACAAGCCCCATGACGGCCCGGCCTTCCACCTGTATGAGATCGGTGTCGACGGCTCCGGCCTGCGCAGACTCACAGACGGCCCGTACGACGACCTGGACCCCATCTATCTGCCCGACGGGCATATCATCTTCACGTCCACCCGCTGCAACACGTACGTGCGCTGCATGCCCTACACATACTCGTATGTTCTGGCGCGGTGCGAAGCCGACGGAAGCGACATCTATCTCATCAGCCAGGGCAATGAGCCCGACTGGTGCCCGTCGCTCCTGCACGATGGCCGCGTAATCTACTCGCGCTGGGAATACACCGACAAGGCGCTCTGGCGCATCCAGAGCCTCTGGGCGACGAACCAGGACGGCACGGGAACCGCCGCGTTCTGGGGCAACCAGAGCGTCTGGCCGGATCATCTCGCTGAACCGCGCGCGATCCCCGGCAGCCCGCGGGTAATGTTCACGGGCCTGGCCCACCACAACTGGTTCGCGGGCAGTATCGGCATCATTGACCCGCGCAAGGGGTTCAACTTCCCGGACGGTCTCACCAAGGTCACCCGCGACATGCCCTGGCCCGAATGTGGCGCTCCGCCCGTGGACCCTGGCGAATCCGCGGATTACCACGCTTCCGGCCCATATGCGGCTTATAAGAGCCCATATCCGCTGTCCGAGGAGGACTTCCTGGTCTCAGCCAGCCGGCCCGACGGCAAGTTCCGGCTCTACCTGATGGATGTACATGGGAACCGCGAGCTTATCTACGAGGGGGCGCACAACATCTGGTACGCCATGCCGGTGAAGCCCAGGCAGGCGCCGCCGATGCACACGGACCGCGTCAACTGGCCCGGCACAGGGCCCAACCGCAGGCCCGCCGATCCCGGGATCCTCTTCAGTTCCGACGTCCTGCAGGGCGTGCCTGACCTGCCGCGCAGTCTCGTCCGGTACCTGCGCGTGATTCAGATGGACTCGAAGACCTGCTCCACCTGGACCCGGGATTCCCGCTTCTCCGGGCCCGGCGTCTCGATCCTTCAGGATGACGGCCCCAAGCGCATTCTCGGAACGGTCCCGATTCAGCCCGATGGTTCAGTGCATTTCCGGGCCCCTGCGGGCAAGGCGCTGCATTTCCAGTTACTGGACGCAGACTTTCGCGCGCTGCACACCATGCGCAGCTTCACCGGGGTGCTGCCGGGGGAAGTGCGCGGGTGCTTGGGGTGCCACGAGATGCACAGTGTCGCGCCGCCTGTAGACCGGGGCCTGGCCATGCAGTCGCCGCCGTGTGAGATTGAGGCGCCACCCTGGGGCCCCACCACCATCAACTACGAGCGCCTCGTTCAGCCCGTTCTCGACCGCTACTGCGGCGCCTGTCACCAGCGCGACGGCAAGGCCCGCGGGAAGCTGGACCTCACGTTGCGCCCCGGGTTCCAGTTCTACAAGGAGCCCTACCCGACGCTGGTGGGCTGGGCTAACTACAGCGGAGCGCCGAACTCCGGAATGCCGGGGATCGCGGGCGCGCTCATGTGCGAGAACTACGAGCAGAGCGATCCGGCGAGTTACGCGACGATCCGCCCCATGACTAGCCTGTCGTACACCAGCCGGCTCATCCGCATCGCGCGCGGCGAGGATCCGGGGCATCCGGACCTCAAGGTGGACACGGAGAGCCTGCGGCGTCTGGTCGCCTGGGTAGATGCCAACTGCCCGTACCGCGGCGAGGAGGACCTTCGGGCCATTCCGGACTCCACCCTCACTTGGCTGCCCGTACCGCCGCAATGCGCAAACGCGCCGGACATCCCGCGCCCCTGACAACGAAGCCGCAGATCATGGAGTGTTGCCATGCCCCGATCCATCCTCGGAATGTGCGCCTTTCTCGCACTCGTACCGGTCCTGTCGTCCGCGGAAGTGCTCATTGACGGCTCCTCTGCCATCGACTGGAAACCTATGACCGGGTGGGTACAGAAGCAGCCCGAGACCCACTCAGTCGCCAACCGAGACGGCAATCTGGTCTTCAGCCTCACCGGCGCCAACACCGAACTGCCCTGGCTCCTGAGCCTCATCAGCCGCAATGTGAGTGGTGACGAGCGCTACGTCCTCGTGCGGTACCGGGCGGTCGGCATCAATGCGCACACCGACAACTACTTTCTCCATGGCCAGGAGGGCACCGTCGGCGGCAAGCGCTACGCAAGTTCCCGCGAGGTGAAGCCCGACGGTGAATGGCACATTCTCGCCGTGGACCTGCTGCCCATCGAACCTGCCGAACCCACTCACGGGTTGGGTGTCAAGTTGATCGCGGATGCCGGCGGCAAGGCGGAGCTTGAGATCGCATGGATCCGTTTCTCCGATGATCTGCCCGAGAGCGCAGACCTCGCCGCTCCACCGCCGAAAGCTCCGCTCGCGCGCACGGTAGTGCCCTGGGATGGCCCGAACCGGGCCGAACCGCGTCCCGGCTGGACTACCAACGCTGCTGATGAGCATTCATTCTCCCTGGACGGCGACCGCGCCGCCTTTGAGCTTGGCGGGCGGGGCAAGGGCATGCGCTGGCTACTCCAACTACCGGCGCCCGTGGACCTGGGCGCGCTGCCTGTCATCACCTTCCGGTACCGAATCACCGGCCGCGTCGATCCATCCGTCTACGCCATTTGGCTCGGTGAAGACGAAGGCGGACGCGGTGGCAATCGCACTATCCCCTGTTTCGCCAGGGACCTGTCCGCGGATGGCGCGTGGCATGAGTTCACGACGATGATCGGCGAGAAGTTTGCCGTACAGTATCTTGCCGTCGGTCTCGAGAGCGAAAGCCCATCGGCGCGGCTTGAGATCGGGCCCGTGACCTTCAGCTCGCGGCCGATCCCGCGCGGGGTGTCCGAACTCCTGCAGGTTGCCGCGATGGACTCGCCCTGGCCCGATGGCAAGGACGGCTTCACCGCGCGCCCGGTGAACGTTCGCGGCGGGAAGGTCGCCGGACTTATGCCCTCGCGGCTGTTGCTGGAAGGCTGGTTCCCTTCCCGAAACGTTCTCGTGGACGGCATTCCCTTCACGGTGCCCGCGTCTATCACGGACGCGCGCCAGACCGGCACCGGCGATCTGGGAGAGGTAAGCATCGACCTGCCCGCCGGGGTCAGTGAGGTCTACCTACTTACTTCGAACACCGCGCCGGCAACGGAGCCCTGGGGCCTCGATCCCATGCACCCGCAGGCCCAGGAGTGGCTGGACGTGCCCGAAAAGGTCTTCTGCGAGGTGCGCTACTCCGACGGCGTCATCGACCGCATGCTGCCCCTGGATGCCTCAGTCGCGCGCTGGGGCCTGCGCCGCGGCTTGAGCGTGAGCGTGGTGCATCCGGACCCGACCCGCACACCGGTCAGCCTGACCCTGAAGGACCGAATGCAGACGGCCTCGTGCTCGATCCTCGCCGCCACCATGTAC
>JAGPGE010000352.1 GCA_018056145.1 Armatimonadota bacterium | reverse complement strand
GTCTGGGGGGGAACCACCGGCTTTCCCTGGCTCAGCGACCGTTGGCATCAAGCAGCGCGACTGGTCTACTGCCTGGAGTATATATACCCTGGTTATGCTTTTCTAACCGGGGGAGTCGCTTTGGCTGCCCTCTGCTGAGCCCTCACGCACCCGCTGCCTGAGTTCGTCGATGAACCGCAGTTGGCCGGACTCCGGGTCGGTGTACTGCCAACTCGTCCAGCCGTTGCAGGCCGGCGTCCCCTGGAGCATGGCGCCCAGGCGATGGATGGTCCCTCTCTTGCGTCCTGACGTGAGCGTCCCGTCCTCATTCACCTTCGCCTGATCTCCGGTCTTCGCCAGCACCAGCGTGTCGCCCGGCTTCAGCAGCCCCAACTCCAGCAGCCGGGTGAAGGCGATGCGCTGGGGCTTCACGGCGTCGGGAGGCTGCAGCGCAGCAAGCTGCTCCGGCGACGGCTCGGCAATTGCATCCAGCCGGGCCTGGGCCACTTTGATGTAGCTCTCCTCGCGCTCAATGCCGATCCACTTTCTGCCCAGCCGTTTGGCCACCGCGCCCGTGGTGCCAGTGCCGAAGAATGGGTCGAGCACCACGTCCCCCGGCAGGCTGGAGGCCACGATGACCCGCTCGAGAAGCGCCTCGGGCTTCTGGGTGCTGTGAGCCTTCCCGCCATTGACCTTCAGCCGCTCGCCGCCGACGCAGATGGGCAGTTCCCAGTCGCTGCGCATCTGCTTCCCATCGTTGTAGACCTTCATGGCATGGTGGTTGAACGTGTACTTCGCGTTCTGCTTCTTGGAGGCCCAGATGAGGGTCTCATGGGCGTTTGTGAACCGCACCCCGCGGAAGTTGGGCATGGGGTTGGTCTTCACCCAGATGATGTCGTTGAGGATCCAGAAGCCCAGGTCCATGAGAATCGCGCCCACGCGGAAGATGTTGTGGTACGCGCCGATGACCCAGATTGTCCCGTCATCCTTGAGCACGCGCTGGCAGCCGGTGAGCCACTGGCGGGTAAACTCATCATACTGCCGCAGGCTGCTGAACTGGTCCCAGTGGTCATCGACGGCGTCGACGCGGGTCATATTGGGGCGCCAGAGCTCATTGCGCAGCTGCAGGTTGTACGGGGGGTCGGCGAAGATCAGGTCCACCGATTTTTCGGGCAAGGCGGCCATGACCTGGACGCAGTCACCCTCGATGATCTGGTTCACGGGCAGGGCGTCGTTCATGTGTGGTCCCCAAATAGTCTGCCGGTCCAGCTGTCCCGCAGATTTCGCTCGAGCCGCGCGCGCACCTTCGGTATGGCGGACAGCTCCTGCAGGAAGTAGTCCAGATTGTCTTCCGCGTCGAAATGCCGGCGCAGGCGGATGGCCTCGTAGTCCAAACGGAGCAGCTCGCACAATTCCGGCCCGGTCATCAGGTGAGCGCGGTCGAAACGCATCTTGATGCCCCGCAGGATCACGTCCTTATCCGACTGGTTGAAGCAGCAGAAGGCGTAGTTGGACTGGTACCGCAGCCGCTCCTCCAGCAGGCGGGCCACCCGCAGCAGGCTGCCCAGTTCCCCGTCGGCTTTCTTCGTGTCGAAACTGTCGCCATCCTTGATCTCCACCACCAGCGCGGTGCGCTCGGTGTTATCAAGCACCACCACGTCCACCTGGGTGGGTCTTGCGCCGTCCTCGGCGGGGAGGCTCTCTTGGAAGTACGCCTCGACACGGCGAGACAGTCCCAGGACCGGTTGGCTGAGCCGCTCCTCCAGCCCGGTCGCGCGGATAGGGCAGCCGGACCGCAGGATGCTCTCAAGCTCGTTCCCGTTGCGGATTGCAGTGGCGTGGACCCGGCTGATGAGAGACCCCAGTACCTGGTCGCCGAAGACCCGTGCGTAACCCGAATCGCCGTCAGCCCTTCCCACCGTCTCGCGAATGCGTGCCAAGGCCGGTCCCCTTTCTCCGTGTCACCAAGTCTCGAGCAACTCCGGCAGATTCCCCCGCGCGCTGTCAGCATCCACGGCGCGGGCCCACGGAAGCGAGGCGCCCGAGGGGATCTCAACGCTGGTCGCGCCGTCGATGTCCGCGGGGACGATGCCCGTGAGCAGGGGCCAGCGCTCGATCCCTACGGTCATTTCGCGGGACCCTTCGGGCAGGTCCTGGGCGGCCTCGCGCGCCCCCGCGATCATTGCCTCGAGGGTGCGGCGCTGGTCGGTTGTGGCGGGCCAATGCGGGCGCACCCGCACGGCATCAATCAGCCGGCGCAGGGCGGCGCCGGCGTCATTGTGGCTGCCTGAAGGCGCCTCGTACCGCAGCGAAGCCACCATCCATGATTGGGTGCCGAGCGTCTCCGGCGCGGGCGCAAGTGCGCACAGACAGGAGGCGTCAATGCCCTGGCCGGATGCCCGCGCGAAGCTCCCCTGGGCGTCCTCCAGCATGCGGGCGGCATTGGGCGCCTCACCGGAGACTTGCACGCTCAGGCCTCCGCCACCTTCGGCGCGGTTCGCGCAGGCCTCGACCACCCCGGTCCGTTTCCACAGCAGCAGCGGCTCGGTACCCTGGTCAGGCGGGAACTCCGCGCCCTCTCGCCAACCCGCGGCGGCCAGCGCGGGGGACAGGTCTTTGTACATGGGGATCTCCGGCTGTCTCCACGAGAACCGAGCGCCGGTCCGCGGCTGCATGCCCATGATATCGATTGCGGGCAACCCGTTGTAGATGCGCACGCCGCCGCTTACCAGCCATCCCGGCAGGCCGTCGGATTCCAGCGCGCCGTCAGTGGCGACCCAGCGTTCGTCGCCCTGCTCGCCGGTCCCGAGAGTGTGTACCGGATCGGCCCGGAAACTCGCCGGGATCGCGCACAGCGCAAGCCGTTGCGCTTCCGTGGCATCAGGCGTGAAATACACGACGTAGAGTGTGTCGAAGGCATCGTGGGGAACGACGGTGGCCAGCGCCAGGATCGGTTGGCCGTCCACGCGCAGGCTGCCTCGGGACACCGCGCACAGGGCACCGGTGGAATCGAGCCGGGTCGCCACGTTGCGCCAGCGCGCACCCATCAACTGCGCCCAGTCCCGGCAGATGCCGACTGCGCGCCGGTCCAGCGGAGCGTTCTCGGACTTCACAACGGGCCACACGCAGGCACCCCAGGGACGGGGCTTTTCGGAGGGCTCGACGAAGATGCAGCCCCGGTCCACTCGGACCAGCCACCCCTCAGGGGCCTTGATCCGGATTGGGTCAAGCGGGCGGCTGTCGGCAAGCGGCGGAATGGCGCGATCGGTGACAGAGACTTGCGGCGTTACCGGGGGGCTGGGAGGGAACGTCGGGTCCTCAACCACGGGGTCGGGGGGCTCGATGGGTGCCGGGGGCTCGACGGCTCGGATCGGGTCCAGCGGCTGTGGCGGGATGCTGGTCCCGATGAGGCTGAAAGAGCGCGCTGCCGCATCGAACAGGCTTGCGCGGACCTCGGAGACGCGCTCCGGCCGCACGAATGTGCCCAGCACATAATAGCGCCCGCCCAGCAGATAGGCCGCGAAGAGCGCGGTCCATTGGCCGTCGTTGCCTGTTGCGAGACTGCCCTGCACCAGGAGCGCCGAACCGCCGGGGGTGCTGACGACCTCCTCGTCAAGCCGCTGGTATCTGCCTCCACCTGCCAGCACCTGCTCATGCGCTCGCGCTGCAGCGTGGGCCGACAGGTCGTCCGCGACTGGTGTCCAGGCGACAATCTCCAGCACCGGATCGTCGCTCCCGGGCCTTACGAGGGCGACGCCCCTGTCATCCACCGCGCGGTCAATCTCCCAGCCCCCTGGCAGCACCAACTGCGCCCCAAGGGCCGCGATCTCCACCAAGCCTTCCGGTTGGGCCGGAGCAGGGAGGACAACGCCGCACAGGGCTGCGAACAGCAGGAACCGGGGGAATGCGAAGTGGCTTTGCGGGCCGCGAGACATGGCATCGAACCGGCGCGAATAGTCGGTCACTAGAAGCCACATGATACCAGAGCACCATGCACTTGGCGAGTGGAGATTTCGTGAAACAGGAAAGGCGCCGTGTTTGTCCAGATCCCTCCTGAGCATGGGGGCGCGGGATAACGATGATCTTGCATTTATGCGCGCGCCGCAGTATACTTGAGCCACTTAGACTAAAGCTAAATGCCTGTCATTGGCTAACATGGAGGCCCGCATGCCCTCCCGCTTCATTATCAGGTACCCCCTGCCACACCGCTCCCAGAACGAGTTCAGTGCGCCGGCGTCAGGGCAACCCGCGCAGGAGGCCTTTGCGCCACCCACCGATGTGTTCGAGACTCCCGAGGATTACCGGGTCCGCGTGGAGATCGCGGGGGTGGACCCCGCGGACGTGGAGATCATGGTGGCCGAAGATCATCGCACGGTGACGATCCAGGGCGACCGCCCGCCTGCGCAGCATGACGGTCCCGGCCGGTACCTCAACATCGAGGTCCAGTACGGGCCCTTCGCACGGACCATCGTACTGCCGGACGCGGTCAGCGGGGAAGACGCGCGGGCATCGTACGCCCAAGGGTACCTTTCCATAACGCTCCCCAGGCTGCGGCCCCAGTCATCGCGCCGGTCGGTGCCGATTCAGACGAAGTAACCCCCCTGCGCGGCCCCTCGGAGGCCGCTTCGAACGGAGTGAAACAGCAACATGGTTGAAGTCCCGGACAAACCCAATCGCGAATCCCGGCAGTTCCCTGAGATCGTGCCGGTCCTTCCGCTGGACGGGATGGTAGTGTTCCCGCTCATGCTCACCCCGCTGTCCGTCGACGACCCCCGCGACCTCCGGGCTATTGACGCGGCGGTGGCTTCGGACCGCTATCTGCTCCTCGTGGCGCTAAAGAACGGCGAGGAGACGCCACGACCGGACACCATCCACGAGATAGGGTCGATCGCGACCATCCACAAGATGATGCAGTTGCCGGACGAAGCCCGGCATCTCGTGCTGCGCAGCCACGCCCGTGTCCGCATCGTCGAGTTCGTCGAGACCACGCCGGTGCTCAGGGCCCGCATCGAGGTGCTGGAGGAGACCGGCGAGGACGCTCCCGAGACCCGGACGCTGTTCCACACAGTGCTGAAGTCCTTCGAGCGCCTGGTTGAGTTGTCCCCGTACCTGCCGAAGGAAGCATATGTCCAGGCGCTCAATGTCCATTCGGCATCCAGCCTGGCCGACCTCGTCGCCTCCGCGCTGCCCATTCGCGGGGACGACCAGCAGCGCCTCCTCGCGATGCTCGACGTCACCGAGCGACTGCGCATGGTGCACCGCATGGCCCAGGAGGCTCTGACCACTCTCGAGATTGCGGACCGTGTGGGCTCCACTGCGCGCGAGGAGATAGAGAAGAACCAGCGGGAGTACGTCCTGCGCGAGCAGCTGAAGGCCATTCAGCGCGAACTCGGACAGGAGACCGAGGGCGAGGAACTCAACGACCTCCGGGCTCGGCTCGAAGGGGCCAACCTGCCGGAGGAAGCGCGCAGGGCCGCGGACCGGGAGATTGCGCGCCTGGAGCGCATGAATCCCGCGGCGGCGGAGTACAGCGTGGTCCGGACGTATCTCGAGTGGATGTCCGAGCTTCCCTGGAGCAAGTCCAGCGAGGAGATCATTGACGTGGACGCCGCCCAGAAGGTGCTGGACGAGGACCACTACGACCTGGAGGAAGTGAAAGACCGCATCGTCGAATACCTTGCGGTCCGCAAGATCAAGCAGGAGTTGAAGGGCCCGATCCTGTGCTTCGTAGGCCCGCCGGGAGTGGGGAAGACTTCGCTGGGCAGGAGCATCGCCCGGGCGACCGGGCGCGAGTTCGTGCGCATGAGCCTGGGCGGCGTGCGGGATGAGGCGGAGATCCGCGGGCACCGCAGGACGTACGTGGGCGCTCTGCCCGGCCGCATCATCCGCGCGGTCCGGGATGCGGGAACGAACAACCCGGTGATCATGCTGGACGAGGTGGACAAGCTCGGGGCAGACTTCCGGGGAGACCCCTCATCGGCGTTGCTGGAAGTCCTCGACCCCGCCCAGAACAGTTCCTTCAGCGACCACTACCTGGAGGTGCCCTTCGACCTGTCCCAGGTGATGTTCATCTGCACCGCCAACGTGCTGCAGACCATCCCAGCACCGCTGCTTGACCGCATGGAAGTGATCCAGCTTGCGGGATACACGGAAGAGGAAAAGGTGCATATCGCCAAACGGTACCTGATCCCGCGCCAGCGCGAGGAGCACGGGCTGACCGCGAAACAGCTTCGTATCACTGATGCGGCGCTGCGCGGCATCATCGGCAAGTACACCCGTGAGTCGGGCGTGCGCAATCTGGAGCGCCAGATCGGCACGGTCTGCCGCAAGATCGCGCGCAGGGTGGCGTCGGGCGACACTGCACTGCCCCCCGGGACCAATGAAAACCTGGACACCTTCCTGGGCCGCCAGAAGAACTCCCCGGAAGCGTGCGACCGGGTGACTGCCCCCGGC
>JAGPGE010000351.1 GCA_018056145.1 Armatimonadota bacterium | reverse complement strand
GCTACATGGAGATCGCCCGGCAAATGATCCACGACAGCGCGGCGGAAGTGGTCATGGGCGCGGGACACCCCTGGTTCGATGACAGCGGGCGGTTCGTGGACCTTCCCCTCGACGCGAAGCAGCGAGCGAAGCGGTTCTCCTACATCGGCGAAGAGAACTGGCTGGCGCTGGCTGCCGGGAAGGCCGGCGGGGATGCCGATGGGGATGGCGACCCCGACCCATGGGCGCTCATCCAGACGCGTCAGGGCTTCCAGGACCTGGCGAGTGGCGATACTCCCGCGCGCGTGTTCGGCCTGGCGACTGTTGCGTCTACCCTTCAGCAGGGACGCGCGGGCGACAGCAAGGCCGGCGCGTACAAAGTTCCCCTCACCGAGACGGTCCCCACCCTGGCAGAGATGACGCGGGCGGCTTTGAACGTGCTGGACAATGACTCCGACGGGCTGTTCCTGATGATCGAGGGCGGGGCCATCGATTGGTGCGGACATGCGAACCAGTCGGGGCGGCTTGTGGAGGAAGTGGTGGATTTCAACCGCGCGGTTGAGGCAGTGGTGGCTTGGGTTGAGGCGAAGAGCAACTGGAGCGAGACGCTGGTCATCGTGACCGCAGACCATGAGACCGGGCTTCTGTCGGGCCCGTCTGAAGCCGGTCAGCCATGTCCGCTGAGCCCTTCGGGCATAGGAGTGCAGCCCGCGATGGCGTGGCTGTCCACGAGCCACACCAATTCCCTGGTGCCGTTCTTCGCGAAAGGCGCGGCCAGCGATCTTCTGCTGGCGGAGGCCAACGAGGAGGACCCGGTGCGCGGACGGTACATCGACAATACTGAGCCCGCGCAGGTCATTCTTGATCTTTGGAGGGCGCCCGAGTAGCGGGCGGCCAGACCGCTTGGATAGCGCGGGGCATGGGTATCGCGCCGATGCCCCGCTTTGGTTCTTGGTGACGTTGGATTCTACTGCAGCACTGCCCCCGCGAACACGGCGTGGTCGGCGTGGATATCGTCGCCCGCGTCGGTGGTGGACAGGCGCAGCATGGTCGCCCCCGTGATGTCAGCCTCGACCGTCTCCTGCTGCCCGCCCTTGAGCACCCCGCTCTCGAAGACCGTCTCCCAGTTCCCGTTGCGGAACACCTCGACCTTGAAGGTGGCCGATCCCCGCGAGCCCATGGCCGCGTCGATGCCGATCATCGCCCGGAAGGTGGTGGCTTTCGCGAGGCCGCCGGTCAGGTCGTAAGTCACGTGGCCGCGGTTGCCCCCCTCGGCGGTCTCCGGGCAGAGCATGATCGCTTTCTCGAACTCCTTTCCGGCGAGGGTGATGGGACCTTTGCCGGCGTAGTTCACATCGCGCTTCAGGCCGGCGTGGGCCAGGATATCCCGGCCCGGCAGGTCGCTGACATAGACGCCGGCCTCCGGCCCGAGATGCTGCACGGTGAAGGTCTCGCGCACCACGCCGGACCGGCCCTGCTCGGAACCGTTCGCCGGGTAGGCCACAGCGGTGATGGTCGCCGATGCAGTCAGTTGGATCGGCCCAGTGTAGACGGGTGATCCCGCGCCGGGCAGGCTGCCGTCCAGCGTGTAGCGGATCACCGGGTTCTCATCCGGGCTGAGGATCTGCACCTGGGTCTCGCCCACAAAGGCCTGGCCCTGGGGCTGGATCACCGGGGCGCGCACGGGCAGGACGGTGCGGTACTCGTCCAGGTACAGACCGATCTTGTCGAAGGGGATCGGCTCGAACTCGGGTACTTGCTGGAGGACCTCGGAATCCGGCTTCAGCGCGAAGTTCATGCGGTCTTCGTCTACGAAGCCGGGATCGTGATCAACCTGCAGGTTGTTTTCGATGGTCCCGTGCTGCCGGGCCTCCGCCGCGATGTTCATCGCCCCGCAACGCACCATGACATTGCGCGTAACCCGGTTGCGCTTGGGCATGCCCGGCTCGTCTTCGAGGATATTGGCGAGGGTGGGGAATCGGGCGGCCCAGATCCCCTCCGTGTACGGGACCGCGTTGAGGCGGCTCATGAGCGTGGCCCCGTTCTCGGATGACGGCCCGGACCAGCTGAGACCCCGGTTGTCGATGTGCATCGGGATATTGCAGTCGACGATGATGTTGTTGTCCGCCACGTTGTCTCGCCCGCCGCCGATGAGGAAGGCGCGGAAGACCCGATAGATCACGTTCCCGTACGAGGTCACTCCGCAGGCGGTGTCATCCAGGTAGATCGCCTGGTTCCCCACGTGCAGGCTCCCGCCAACATTGTGCCAGAAGTTGTACCGGATCATGTTGCCGTAGGTGGTCCAGTCGCGGCCCGTATAGATGGCGCCCGCATCATCGGTTTCGGTGCAGACGTCGTGAATGTCGTTGAACTCCACAAGATGGTAGTTGCCGCCGAAGTCGATGGCGTGGTGCGGCGCGTCGTGGATCAGATTGTGCCTGGCCTTGCAGCCGACGCCATTGAGCGCCACGGCATCCCTGTGGGTGCGGAAGAGCCGGCCGAAGTGGTGGATGTGGTTGTTCTCGGCGAAGTTCCCGCAGGGTGTGAGGGTCGGCCGGTCTCCGCCGCTGAGGGAGAAGCCCGCGCCGCCAAGATTGTACAGGTCGCAGGACTGGACGCCGTTATTGCTGCCGCCATCGATGCGTCCCGCGTCCGTGGCGAGATTGCGGATGATGCAGCCGGCCACCAGGTTGTTCGCGCCGCCGCTGATGGTCACCGCCTGGCCGCAGGAGAACTCGAACACGAACCCGCGGAGGGTCACATTGGAGACATGGGCCATGGTGACCAGCGGGGTGTCCATGATGGACAGGCCGATCTCCTTGCCTTCCACCGGCGCGGGCGGCCAGAAGTAGAGCAGGCCCGCCTTGCGGTCCAGGTAGTACTCGCCCGGACGGTCAAGCTCCTCCAGGAGGTTCAGGGCGAAGAAGTCGCCGCCGGACGCGCCGCCAATTCCGTAGACATGGGGCGCGGCGAAGGTGATGCTCTTGTTCTCCGGGTCGATCTTCGCCACCCGGATGACTTCGTTGTACCACTTGAAGCACCAGTACCCGTTGAGATAGACCTCGTCCGCTTTGAGCCAGCGCTCGGGCCGGTCGCCTTCATACTGGAAGCTCCCGGGACGGTCGGGCTTTTCGCTCCAACGCGGTCGCGAGCCCTGGTCCAGCACCTTCGCCATGCGCGCGAACCCCTCGTTGGGCCAGCGGGCGATTTCCAGCGGCTGCCCGTCGAAGAAGAGTTCCGGCCATCCCGCATAGCCGCGGAAAGTGACCGGCCACTGCTTATCCGCGCCCTTCGCACCAAGTTCGGTGAGACTGACCTGGACCACCTTGCCCCGTGCGCTCTCGTCCATGCGGTCGAGAATCTCCGCGTCGGTCACTTCGCGGATCGCCTCGGGCGGGATGGCCACGCCGCCGATGATCCGGACGGTCTCCCCTTCCACCGCGCGGTACACGATGGGCGTCTCCGCGCTGCCGGAGTCTTCCGCGGACAGGGCGAAGGTGGCCTCGCGCGGGTAGACGCCGCCATGGACCCAGACGGTCACGGGCTCAGGCAACTCGCCATCGGCTTTCAGTTCGCGGATTGCATCGCGGGCGCGCTCGAGACTTGCGAAGGGCCTGTCCGCGGTGCCGGGACTGGCATCATCGCCATTCACCGCGACGTGCAGTTCGGCCGCGAGCACGCTGAGGGTCATCGCGAGCAGCAAGATCACCATGTAAGGGGCCATTGTGAGGGTCTCCTTGCATCCAGTTGCACGGATGACTGTCTCCGTCCCGTCAGATTCGTCCCCGGAGTTCATTACACCTGCCCAAGTGAAACGGGCAGGGATCGCTCCCTGCCCGTCGTGTGTGCGGTGGTTGGAGGGGTCGCTTACTCGGGCGACTCCTTGGTGATCTTCGGGGTGCGGTCCGGGCCAAGCGTCCAGCCCGAGCCGGCCTTGCCCGCGCAGCCGAACAGGTCGATGTACTCGTACACGACTTCCTTGATCTTTTCCATGCCGCGGTCGAAGACCTTGCGGAAGTCCTTCTGGCTGGGGTTCTCGGCGATGCGCTCGGCGGTGCCCTCGATCAGCGCCATGCTCAGGCGGGTGGCGACGTTGACTTTGCAGACGCCCATCTGGCAGGCCTTCCGCATCTGGTCCAACGGAATGCCGGAGGCCGCGTGGAGCACGAAGGGCAGGCCGACCTTGTCCATGAGGCGCTGGAGCAGGTCGAAGTCCAGGCGTGAGCCGCGGCCAGTCATGCCGTGGATCGCGCCGATTGCAACGGCCATGGAGTCGCAGCCGGTGCGCTCCTTGAACTCGAGGGCCATGTCGGGGTCGGTGCTGTGCTCGTACAGCTTCTTGACCTCGTCCTCGCTCAGCAGGTCGAGCACGCACTCGACTTCGCCGCTGCGGCAGGGGGCCATCTGCTCTTCGGTCAGGTAGTCCTCGATCTTCGGGATGAGGCCAAGCTCGCACTCAACCGGCAGACCGCAGGCGTGGGCCATGCGGCAGATTTCCTCGGAGACGCGGATGTTCTCCTCGAAGGGCTCCTTTGAGCCGTCGTACATGAGGCTGGTGAAGCCGGCGCGCAGGCACTGAACGTTCTGCTCGTAGCTGGTGCCGTGGTCCAGGTGAAGAGCGACGGGGATGTTGACCTTGGCCGCCGCGGCGCTGACGAGAGCCGTGGCTTCCTCGAGACCGGCGTACTTGATCGCGCCCTGGCTGACCTGCAGGAAGACCGGGGCTTCCTTGTCCGCACAGGCGTCGATGACGGCCTTGACCGACTCCAAATTGTTGGCGTTGAACGCCCCAACGGCATAACCGCCCTCGAGGGCGGGCTCCAGGAGATCGAACCCTGTTGCGAGAGGCATACGCGACACACTCCTTGATCAGTATCGTTACGTTCGCACCGACGACAAACCGGCGGCGGCCACCCAGGGCCCGCCGCCGACAGTTCCGAGCGGAATCGTCCCAAACGGCATGTTATTATATCGACTGCTGAGCGTCAATAAGCAATGGGGGCGCCGGGTGCGTTCCCGAAAGCAGGTGGGTCCGTTCCAGCCGGGGCCCGATCTCTCTCCTCGGCTGTATCCCGCATCGAAAGGCCCGCCGTCGTTGCCTCACAGCCCGCGAGGCGGGCTGTGAGGCCTGGGTTCCAGCCAGGAAGCAGAGGCACGCTCAGGCCAGCGATCAGATGAACCGCGACTGACCACAAGACCGAGATGTACCGGCCCGAAAGCCCCTACCCCTCCCGCGGCCAATCCATTCGCCACGGCTTGCGCTGGCGGAAAGGCTTGTCGAACCTGTTCGACAGCTTCCCCTGCTCCTCGAGATGGATCATACATGCCCGGATGCAGCCCTTCGCACCCTCAAGCGCCCGGCCGTAGTCATATGTCGGCCCCACCTTGTACTGCTGGGACTGGCCGACGGGCTTCTGGAAGCCCTCCCGGTCGGCTTCCGTGACCATGAACGGGTTGTACTCCTCGGATGCCCCGCAGAAGTACCGGCTGCAGACGGTGTAGTCAATGTTCGCCCACTCGATCTCCTTGCCCGCGACCGTCACCTTCACTGACTTCTCCGGGTCAGTGGGAATGCAGCCGCCGGTACACTCCCGCGCGCAGGCCATGCAGCGGTCACACAAAGGCGGGCCATCGTACAGCGGATCGGGTTCCAGTTCGGCGTCGGTGAGAATTACGGCGAGCCTCTGACGAGGGCCGAATTTGGGTGAGAGGAAGATCTTCGACCAGCCGATCTCGCCCATCCCCGCCATCACCGCCGCGAGGCGGACGTGGACGAACACGTCCGGCGCCGGCCGGCCTTCGGCCACGGGGAGGCTTCGAGCGGGGTTGAGCTGCCCGGTCTTCTCGGGGTTCTGCCCGCTGCTGTCCGAGTTGGTCCACGGGAAGTTGTTCGGGATCGGAATGGCTTCGAAGCCTTCGTCCTCCAGCATGGCCGTGATGCGCCAGATGACCATAGGCTGCAGGACGTGGTTGATCGCGGCGTAGCCCATGGATGCGTAGGACACGTAGAAGGTGCCCTCCTCAATGCCCCGCAGTGTTCCGCGCGGGATGCGGAAGCCCAGGACGATCATGCTCTTCGCGTCCGGGGCGATCTGCCGCGCATCACACTGCAAAGGCGCGCCCTCCCAGCGGTCCATGGACGAAATCCCCACCAGGTCAGCCCCGGAATCCAGCGCGAACTCCTTCACCATCTCGGAAGTCAGCACAAACCTCGACCCTCTTTCGCTTGTGGATCTGTGGATCCGAACTCAGTTCAGCAGCGCCGCAGCCAGACCCGCATCGGGCCGGGCTCGCGATTGTCCCAGACGCAGTACGGGATGGCGGTGATGGTCAGCGGCTTCGTGGGTACCGGGGCGGGCGCGTACAAGGCATCCTGCCAGCCCGCGTCCTCATCCAGCAGGCCCACCGCGCGCAGCACGATCACCCCGCCAAGCAGGTTCTCCACGAACTCCACCTCGAACTCCGCGTCATCC
>JAGPGE010000350.1 GCA_018056145.1 Armatimonadota bacterium | reverse complement strand
GTCGTAGGCCACCAGCACCTTGGGCTGTGCTTTGCAGACGATCCAGCCCTGGTAGGCCTCAATGATCCGCTCCGGGCACTTGCGCCAGATGATCCCGTGGGCGGGAGCGATCATCCCGATCTCCAGGGCGCTCGCGGCTTCCAGCGCCTTTGCGATGGGCTTCCCGGCCCACATGATGATGTTGGCGTAGTACACCTTGGCCTCGTACATCACAACATCGCACGGCTCTTCATCGTCGAAGCGGCCAGCCGAGGCGTAGTGCTGCCCGAAGGCGTCCTGGGAGAAGAGCAGCTTCTCCTCGGGCAGGTATGTCATCATCGATTCCGGCCAGTGCACCATGGGCGTCTCGAGGAAAACCAGACTCCGCTCGCCCAGAGACAGCGTGTCGCCGCTCTTGACGATCTCGAAGTCCCACGCGCTGATATCGTGGTAGCCCGCCAGCGCCTTTCGGCACTTCTCTGTGCAGACCACCTTCGCACTCGGGCAGGCCTTCACCACCGCCGACAGCCCGCTGGCATGGTCGGGCTCGGCGTGGTTGCAGACCAGGTAGTCCACTTTGCCCAGATCGGTATGTTGCTGTATGTTGGCCAGCAGCCGGGGAACGTACGGGGCCTTCACGGTGTCGATGAGCGCCGTCTTCCGATCCCTGACGAGGTAGGAGTTATAGGTGGACCCGCGGTTGGTGCTGTAGCCGTGGAAGTCGCGGATGTGCCAGTCTACGTACCCAACCCACTCAACATTGTCGCACAACGTGGTGTTCATCGGGTGCCTTCCTCTGCGCCACGCGTCACTGTCCTGCCGAGGGTCACTTGTCTTTCTTCTTCTTCTTCTCGTCCTTGATCTTCTCGGGCTTGCACAGATCGCCTTTGCTCTTGGCGGTGGCGCCACACTTGGAGCACTTGTAGTTGCCGGGCTTGTCGGGCGCAGTCTTCTTACCCTTTAGGCATCCCATTGTCAACCCCTCCGATCGGGTGGGGATGGAAGGAGGCCGCTCCCCGGCGGAACCTGCGGGTTACGCGGAGAGCGGCCAGGTCATGATTGTCGTGAAGCGCGTCTTGGACTAGCCTGCGGCCGGCTCGCCCGAGACCGGCGGCACGAATACGCGCGTTGCGAGCTGCTTGTCGAGCATGAGCATGGCATTGCCATCTTCCTTGATCCACTTGAGCTGGTCGAGGATCGCGTTGTCGTTAGCTTCCTCCTCTACCTGCTCCGCCACATACCACTGCAGGAAGTTGTTGCTGGCGTGGTCCCGCAGTTCCAGAGCCAGGTCCACGAGGCCGTTGATGCTGGCCGTGATGAAGTTCTCGTGCTCGAGCGTTGCCTCGAAGGCGGCTTTGGGCGAACCGAACTCACTCGGCGGCTTCGCGATCGCCTCCAGTATCACCCGGCCCCCGGTCTCGATCACGTAGTCATAGAACTTCATGGCGTGGAAGTGCTCTTCCTGGGCCTGCACCCGCATCCAGTTGGAGAAGCCCGGAAGACCCTGGGACGCGAACCACGCGGCCATCGCCTGGTACAGATACTCGGAGTACAGTTCCTTGTTGATCTGCTCGTTGATCGCTGCGTTCATCTTCTCGCTGATCATGCTGCTCAAGCCTCCCAAAGTCCGTGAAGGTTGCAGTACTCTCGCGCGGTGACGCTCTCGGCGTCGGTGGAGAACTCGGCTTCCGGGGCCTGCCCCGGCTCGAGGTACGCGCGGAGCAGCTGGTTGCCTGCGCAGACCTCGATGAACTGGATGTAATGCTCCTCAGTCATCGGGTGCGGCACGCTCCCTACGGTCACCTTGAAGCCTTTCGCGGTCTTCTCGATGACCGGCACGTGCTTCTCGCCGGCCGGATCCGCGGTCTTCGCTTCAAGCAGATCTAGCTCCACGTCTCCGCACTTGATGGCGCAGTCGCAGTCCGATCCCACCACGACTTCGAAAACCCCGCCACATTCTTCACATTTGAGAATGTCCAGCTTCTTGCTCATAAACTTCCTCCAGTGGTCATCTCAGCCCGATTCGAAAGTCTTGATGGCCGGCTAACCGTGCGGGCACTTCTTCGTGCAGAGGAACCAGTCCAGGCAGGTGTACTCATCGCCCGCTCCCGCCACCCGCTCGTCGGCCATCGGCGCGGTAGGCGGCGGCGGAACGATGACATCGTCGCCAGGCACCCAGTTGGCGGGGGTGGCGATCTTGTAGGCGTCCGAGTGCTGCATCGCCAGGAGGAGCCGCTTGATCTCGTCCATGTTACGCCCATTGCTCAGCGGGTAGTACAGGATCGCCCGCATGGTGCCTTCGGGGTCCACGAAGAAGACCGCGCGCACGGCCTGGGTGTCACTCGCACTGGGCTGAAGCATGCCATACAGTCGGGCGACCTCCATCTTCAGGTCCTCAATCACCGGGAAGTCGACCTTGAGGCCCTTCATGCCCTTGTACTCGATCTTCTCCTCGATGGTCCGCAGCCATGCGATGTGGGCGAAGACACTATCAATCGACAACCCCACCAGTTCGCAGTTGAGGTCACGGAAATCCTGCTGCATCGACGCGAACGTCATGAACTCGGTGGTGCAGACCGGCGTGAAGTCCGCGGGGTGGGAAAACAGGATTACCCACTTGCCCGAAAAGTCCTCGGGGAAACTCATCATCCCTTTGGTGGTCTTCGCCTTGAACGACGGAGCCTTCTCACCTATCAGCGGCATGCGCGTGACTTCCTGGCACTGTTCACTCATTGACTGTCCCTCCTCCGTATTTCGCGCGCCAGAGCGTCGCGTTGCTACCAGTTTTCGGCCAGAAGCTCGAAATGCGCTTGCGGATGGTCACAGGCCACGCACACAGCGGGAGCCTTCGGGCCCTCGTGCAGATAGCCACAGTTGCGGCATCGCCAGACAACCGATTCGCCTTTGGCGAATACCGTTCCTGCTTTGACGTTGGCCAGCAGGCCGTTGTAGCGCTTCTCATGCTGCTTCTCGGCAACGGCGATCGCCCGGAAGATACGGGCGATATCCTTGAACCCCTCCTGCTCGGCCACATCCGCGAAGGACGGGTACATGTCGGTCCACTCGTGGTTCTCGCCGGCTGCGGCAGCCGCGAGGTTGTCAGCGGTCTCGCCGATGACGCCGGCCGGGAAGGCCGCCGAGACCTCGACATCGCCGCCCTCGAGAAGCTTGAACAGGCGCTTGGCATGCTCCTTCTCCTGGTCGGCTGTCTCGGCGAAGATCGCGGAGATCTGCTCATAGCCATCAGCCTTGGCCTTGCTCGCGAAGTAGGTATAGCGGTTCCGGGCCTGGGACTCTCCGGCGAAAGCGGTGAGAATGTTCTTCTCAGTCTGGGTGCCCTTCAGGGACATGTCTCATGACTCCTTTTCGTTGGCGTGCTCTTTCTGGCACGTTGGGCAGATGCCCTGGTAGATGGTGGAATGGCCCAGCACTTTGTAGCCTGTCTTGCTCGCCACCGGCCCATCGATGTCCGCCAGATCCGCCACCCCCACGTCATCCACCCGCCCGCAATCAACGCACACGATGTGCAGATGGTTCTCCGTCATTGCGTCATACCTGCTCGCCGGCCCCTGCGTGCTCACCTCCACCACCAGACCAAGCTCCTGGAGCACCGAGAGGTTCCGGTAGACCGTGGCCAGAGTGATGTTCGGCAGTTCACCCCGGACCTTGTCGAATATGTCCATTGCCGTGGGGTGCGCGGTGGTCGAACGCAGCGCGCTCAGGATGGCCCGCCTCTGTTTCGTGAGGCTTCGACGGGTCCCGCTCACCGCATCTTCCAGTTCTGCGTGCTGCTTCATGCGAACCACCAAATTGATAATGAGAAACATTATTGACTATATATAGCGTCGCTATTCTTGTCAAGACCCTTCCCAGTCTTTTTTCGGGTGCCGGGATGTCTCGCATGACGCCACTACGGCCGATCCTTATCCACGCCTATCCCCCGTTCTCCAGCCGCCGCACGATCTCCGCCCAGGCCGCCCGCCAGTTCCCGAGGTTGTAGACCTCCCGCACCACTCTCTGCTGCGTTGCGGCGATGTTCTCCCGTCGCGGCCAGACTTCCCGGATTGCCTCCGCGAGCGAGTCCGCGCCCGGCTCGCACTTCACCGCGGGTAGATCGGCCAGCCCTGCCACATTGGTAGTGATGGTCGCCACGCCGCAGGCCATGGATTCCAGGGCCGCCAGTGAGGTCCCCTCTCCGCACAGCGTGGGGATCAGCGTCAGCTCTCCCGCCGAGTACGCGTTGGGCATCTGGGCCCAGGGCACGGGCCCGAAGAACACCACGCGCGCGTCGAGCCCCAGGTCGGAGACCATCTCCTGGCAGTCCCGTGCGTAGTCGGGCTGGCCGACCGCGCCAACGATCGCAAGCCGCACATCCCGCAACTCGCTGGCAACCTGCGCGAAGGCCTGGATCGCCAGGTGGATCCCCCGGTTCCGGTAGACGTTCCGCGGCACAAGTATGGTCCGGGCGTTGCGCAGTCCCGGCAGGGGGTCAGTGGGCGAAAAGCGCACCGCGTCCACGCAGTTGGGGATAAACCAGCGTCCGGGCTCCACTTCCGAGAACGGCTTCGCGTCGGGCAGCACGTCCTCACCGACCTCGCGAAGGAAGAAGGTGTCATTTGCCACCACCGCCGTGGCTTTCTGGTATGCGCGACAGGCCAGCCCCCGCTTGATGGAACTGCGCAGCGACCCTGGCCGGTCATCCCAGAAGACCCCATGGGAGACCAGAACCGTGCGCGGGTGCCACTCCACCATGCGGTGATGATTGGGATAGTGGACCACCAACGCGTCGAAGGTTTGCAGTTCCTGCCGCAGCGCAGGCAGGCCGAAGGGCACCGTCCAGAACTCTCCTCGCGTTCCCAGCAGCGCCCGCAGCGGCGAGTGGATGAACCGCACCTGGGCATCATCCACGCCCTGTACGGGGCGCTGGTAAACGAATACTTCATGCCCCATCTCTTCGCAGATTTCGCGCAGCATCTGAACCCAGACGTCCGCGCCTCCAATAACAGGCATGTAGCTGTGGGTGATCTGGGCGATCCTCAAGGCCCTGTCCTTTCATTGCGCCCGTGCTCCCGGCAGACTTTCTCAGGGAGGCCGCGCTTGGCCTCGCGGGGAATACCACGCGGGAGGCGGTCATCGCCCGGCAATTCGGCAGACCGCGTGGAGGCATCACAAAATGCGCAGATACCTGTTCGCCGCCATGTTCGCCGCTGCCTGCTGCCACGTTGCACACGGCCAGGCACGCGACGCCCGGCTCATCATCCCAGCGCCCCAGAAAGCCACGGTGCAGGACGGGACGCGGGTAGTCCAGGACGCGATTCTGGAGACGTCGATCACCTCCTACACGCTGCGCTATGAGGTGGTCGAGCCCGCGGAGGATACCGGTAAGGTGACCTTCGAGAAGTGGGGACCACTCCACGCCCATGACATACCCCTGGGGATGCAGGAACCATCCATGGCCAACTGGTACTGGCAGGGCTTCATCCACTGGACCTTCGACGGGTTTAACATCTACGACACCCGCGCGGAGATCAGGGCAATCCGTGAATCCGGCTCCGATGCCATGGTCGAGTATTCCTGGGACACGCCCAAAGTCCGCGCATGGCTGCGTTTCGCGGTGACATCCGGCAGCGACAAGCTCCTGATGTTCGCTGGCTACGAGCCCAAAGAAGAAATCACGAATGTAGTCATGCGCCTGACGGCGTACCCGGATCACTTCGAGGAGCCGCGCAAGCGCACTGCGACCACCGCCCTGCGCACCCTCACCGAAGGCGGCGCTATCCTGGACCCGGCGAAAGAGCGCTGGGTGCTCCTGGAGGACGTCGGCGACACCCGCACCGGATCGGGTTCCGCTGGCCTGCTGCTGGGGGACGCGTCGGCGTTCTCGCGCATGAGTGTGGACGACATCGGCGGCTACCCGGAGCACGTGACCCTTACCCTCAAGCCTGACCGCAGGCAGTTCGCTCTCGGGTTCTACGAGTTCCCCGACATCCGCGACTTCAACGAAACGCGCGAATACTTCCGCCGCAGCGCCGATGCCGAAAGCGACGCATTGGCGGAACTGAACTCGGCCGACCTCGACCAGCCATTGCCCCCGTTGCCCGTGGATGCGCAGCGAACCGCGCAGATCCTGGCGAAGGACGACACGAAGATCGACCGCCCGGCGGAGCGCTGGACGCCGAACCCGGAGCCACTCAGTTTCCCCTGGGCCGCGCGCATGCCCGGCGAGCCAGTACGGACCGCCCTGCTGGCCGCGCGCTTCGCGGCATTTGACACCATGGAACTGGCGCGCCGCCTCGACATGGACGTGCTGCACCAGTACTTCGACGGCAAGGGTACGCTCTCGGACATCGATGCCTGGCCGTACTCGGGCGTGACCGGCGTGGGTGCGCTGGGCTCCCGGGTGGCGACCCGTGCCCTGCTCCAGATCTGTGAAGAACCGCGGCGCGAGGTCTTCCTCATCGCCGGGGTTACCGGAACCG
>JAGPGE010000349.1 GCA_018056145.1 Armatimonadota bacterium | reverse complement strand
CCGCTTGGAAGGTGACTCGTCCAACCTGTGGATCGACCTGGACACCGAAGACCGTTCACGCACCGTGGGGCGTTTCTCGGTGCTGCACCCACTGGTGCTGGACAGGCCCAACGGCCGCATTCTCGCCGCCGCATACTGCAACGGGATAGGTGTGCCCACGGACGACATGTCCTGGCGCGGCCGGCAGTGGTACACCTGGGGCATCGACATGCCCTGGGTAGGCGTCACCGACGGCGACATTGGTTACATGCTCCTTTGGGAGCTTCCGGTGTCCTGCGACAACGGATCGGCGATTTTGGAGCGCGCTCCGGTGGGCGGGAGAGATCTGCTGGCGCCCTCCGCCAATCACTACCCGATCAAGGGTGCCTTCGGCGAACCCCGTAGCGTACGGTACTCGTTCTGCCCCTCCGGCGGGCATGTGGCCATCTGCAAGCGGTACCGGGACTACGCGAAGGAGAACGGGTTCCTGGTCACCCAGTACGAGAAGATGAAGGTCAAGCCCCATCTGGAACGTCTCCTTGGGGCGCCGGATATCTGGGGACGCAGCGACCTGAAGTTCTGCCGCGAGGCCAAAGCCGCCGGGATCGATCGGATGCTGGTGAACTCGCCCCAACCCTGGGATGACATGAAGAAGATCGAAGCCCTTGGGTACCTCATGGGCGTCTACGACAACTACGAGGATGCCTTCGAGGGCGACAGCGGCAAGTACGGAGACTTCGTGGAAGCCGATGACGTGGTGATCAATGCCGACGGGTCGCGCATGAAAGCCTGGCTCACCAAGGGCGACAAGCCGAAGCAGTTTATGAAGCGGTGTTCGGCGTTGCATGAGGCGGTGTCGCGGCGCTGGGTGCCGAAGGAACTCGAGCAGTACCCGTACAATGCGCGGTTCATCGACGTCACCACCGCAACCGGCCTGCGCGAGTGCTACCACGAGAAGCACCCCCTTACTCGCACCGATGACCGCCGGGTGAAGCGCGGGCTGGCTGCCTACCAGGGCAATGAGCTCAACCTGGTGCTCGGCGGCGAGCACGGGCGGTGGTGGGGAGCTGACATCTTCAACTACTGGGAGGGCATGCAGAGCGGCGGCTTCTACTCCTGGCCCGCCGGATACGTGGGACTAGACATTCCCCAGACCCGCGAGGAGATCGGCCGGCAGTATCTCGACTGGGGGATAGGGGAGGCCAACCGCTACCCCCTGTGGGAGCTTGTCTTCCACGACTGCGTGGTGTCCACGTGGTACTGGGGGGACAGCACCGGGCATCTGCGCCACGCCGCACCGGAACTGGGCTACAAGAAGGACGCCTTCAATATCCTCTATGGCACCGTGCCGCTGTACTGGGTAGCCCAGGACTATAGCTACAAGTGGGATGTGCCCGAAACCCGCGAGCGTCTCCTCGAAAGTTACAGAAATACCTGCAAGCTCCACGAAGTCATCGGGTTCGAGGAACTGGTGAGCCACGAATTCGTGACCGAAGATCGGGCGGTGCAGCACACCGTCTTTGGCGACGGCACCAATGTCTGGGTGAACTTCGGCGAGAAGCCCTGGACTTTGGAGGCAGACGGCCAGAGCTGGGAGATACCGCAGTTCGGCTTCTACGCAAAAGGCCCGAAGATCGAGCAGTATCGTGTCAACCGCGCCTGGGTGGGGTCGGAGTACAGGGGCATTGATGACGAGTCCGGGCGCATCGGCGGGATTGGCGCCGCGAAGAGGGTGACCTGCATTCGCAAGGACGGGTATCTTTTCGTAGAAGGCGATGTTCCCGGGCTGGTGGAGGCCTTCCTGGGATCTCCGGTGACAGCCCAGCGCGAGGGCCCGGCGCGGATCAGCATCAACGCGCCCCTGTCGAAGTGGGTTCGGGTGAACTGGCGGGCCCTTTGCCCCGACGCCGGCGAGGGCGACTGGCGCATCGTGGCGCTGGACGAGGCCGGGCAGCCGGTGAAGATCGGCGAGCCGGTGAAGACGCAGAACGACATGCTCATGCTGCCCATCGGGATGCCCGTCGGACCAGTTCTGCTCATCGGCCCGGCGGAGATCGCGCAGATGACGGAACTCTCGATCTCAAGCACGCGCAAGTCGCCGGATGACCCGGACCGTTCGAAACAGGGCGATCCGCTCACGGTGGCCCTGACCGTGGAGAACCAGGGCGGGAAGGACTCCGGTGAAGTGTCGGTCGCTGCCTATCTGGGCAGGGTCAGCGAGGAGACGCGACTGGGCACAAAGAGCGTATCTGTGCCCGCGGGTGGCACAGCGGAAGTGGAGTTCACCTTCCCAAGCCAGCGCTACGACGGTCTCACCACCTTCTGGTTCCGGGTCGATGACGGCGATGCGGTGACCGAGCTCTGCGAGCAGGACAACACCACCGAGCGAGGGTTCATGATCGAGCCCGATCTCGCGCTGTGGGACGGGAAATTGAGCGTGACCGTGGACATGGGCGAGCTGCCCAGACGGCTGCCCATCGCAAAGATGCCCTTCGACCCTGACGCGGAGTGGCAGGCCCTCGGAAAACAGGGCAAAGCTGATCCGGGCGCGATCCGGGTAATGAAGGAAGGCGAGGAGTCAGCTTACCAGCGGCTGTTCCCGTGCCAGTATGACGCGCAGGCGAAGGAACTGTCCTTCGAGATGCTGGGCCGCTTTGAGCCGGGCCAGAAGGTACGTTGCGAGATCCTGCTCGACGGCGCGGATGAAGCCCGGCACCAGGCGCCGTCAGCGAGCTGGTGGAAGCCGCAGGAGAGCGTGTTCCACAGCCCGCGTATGGTGGTGCGGTTCAAGGAAGGGTATATTCGTGGTGTGGAAAGCCAGTACCCCTTCGTGAAGATCATCGGGAATCTCGGTGTGTCCTCGGCGGATACGGGCTGGGTGGATGAAGTGGGGGAGGTGGAGAGCTTTGACGTGGTGCAGGACGGCCCGGTATTCACGCAGATCCGCGTGAAGAAGAACCTGAGGGGCAACCACTCGTACGACAAGCTGTACACCCTGTACCGGAACCACTTTACCGTGACGATGCTTTCCCCGGAGCGCTTCGGTGTCCCCAGCCGAGCGTACTACCTGACCCGGTGTCTTTTCGAGGACGACAAGGGGAACCGGTCGGTGATCGACGGTAAGGGTGATGCGGAGGGCGTATCCGGAAAGAACCCGAACCCGCGGTGGTATGCAACTTGGCCTGAGCCGGAACAGGGCAAAGAGGGTGAACCTGCGGCGTGGGCGCTGTCGTGCGTGGCGGTCACGCCCCACGAGAGCCTGACTTACTGGGATGCAGGCAGCTGGGCGGGAGTGGGCTTCAACCCGCGACAGCAGAAAGGGGCGACGGTGGCGTACGTACTGCACAATGCTGAGGACGAGGTGACGGACGTGCCGGGATTTGCTGAACTTGACTACCAGCGGATGCAGCAGCCGGTGGTGTTGGTGCGGGACTGAGAGACGGCGAGTGATCACGGGAGATACGGGAACGGAGGGAGGGGTATGGGGTAGTCCGCCTGCCGTGGGGCAAAAAGAACCCCCGGCTTCAGCACCGGGGGGCCGTAACAGGCCGCTGGATCAACTCGCGCGACTACGCGCCGATGACCCTGACCTTGTCGGCTCGCGGCCCCTTCGCATCAGTGACTACTTCAAACTCCACAAGTGCGCCCTCTTCCAGGGACCTGTAGCCTTCGGCATCGATGCCGGAGTAGTGGACGAACACGTCCTCGCCACCAGCATCACGCTCAATGAACCCGTAGCCCTTCTGATCATTGAACCATTTGACCTTGCCGGTTTCCACCCGTCTCTTCCCTCCTTTCGTATAGACCAGCGCCTGTCTCTTTCCGGCAAGACCAACGTGCCATTGCCATCAGAGCCCGTGCGGATCGTCCCGACATTTCAAGGCGCACGAATAAGCATAGCAGTCGCCCCGGGCCGATCATTCCGAGGATACTGTTTATGCTAAATACACCATAGCACCGACGGTCCCCGGATGTCAAGAGACCCGGAAACACCATCTGCGGTAGCGCTAACCGTACCAGCGGCCTTTTTTCGGGTCTCCCAGCACTACTCGATGACCCACTCGGCGACCTCGGCCGACGCCGTCAGCTCCACATCGCCTTCGTGCACCGCCGGTCCCGATTTCTGATCCCCAGCGTCAGTGCGCGCCGTCACAGTGATGCCCTTGGTCCTGCCCAAAAGCCCCGGAAGGTGCAGTCGAAGCTGCCTTACGCCCCGATCGGCAGGCGGTCCGGCAAGCACCATGTCGCTGAAGATAGGGTATTCGTCGCATTTCACCGATTTCCAGCTGCCCAAGTCGCCACAGGGGATGACGCGCAGCGGGTGTCCTTTGCAAATGAGCACCGCGCCGTCCACCGTGACCGGACCCTCAGTGACGCGGCCGGTTCCTGAGTTGAGGTAGGTGTACTCCGGGCAATCCACGTAGTCCACGCGCCGCCCGTCAACGAGGGCGCTGTACGCGAGAATCTCGCCGGGCTTGCGCATGACCCAGCCGAACGGCGGCAGGACGTATTCACGGCCCTCGACGCTCACTCTCCAGGTGTGCTCACGGTTGTAGTTCACGTAGACCGCGAGGCCCTTCGAATAGGTTACGCGCAGTCTGCCCTGATCGCGCACGCCGCTGCGGAGAGCGTCGCTGGTGCTCACGTACGCCGAATCCGCCTCGGAGTACCAGTGGATGCCCGCCACGGTATCCGGCAGGTACTCGCGCTGTGGTCCGGTCAGGAGGCAGTAGTAGTGAATGGTTCGCGCCAGCGTCGGAAAGTACCCGTAGCCGATCATCGCTGAATGCCCGTGGGCGATGGTCGCCGCGAGCCAGTGGTAGAACGGCTGATGCTCGGTGCCCTTGCCCGAATCCTTGTTGAACTCGGCAAGGGCTTCCGTGCCGAAGAAGCAGGTGGGCAGGTACCCCATCGCCGTCCCGATCTGTTTCGGGTGGATGCGCAGGAGGTCAAAGTCGGGCAGGAGCGGCTTGGTGTCGGGTTTGGCGACACCCGTCCATTGCGCATAGTCCATGTCCGCAAGACCCGCGTACATCCACCGGCAGATTCCCTCGCTGCACAGCGAGCCCTGCTGGATCTGGACCTCGCGGATGCATTCGGCGTTGCCGAGAACCGTGGCCCGGCCCGTCCCCGCGCCTTCGACTCCTGCCTCGAAGTCCTGGGCATCGGGGCCGATGTTGGTGTGGACATCCAGATACACGCAGTCCGTGGGGTAATGCTCGCCGATCCTCTGCCCAACTTCGCGCGCGAGGCCGGCCATGGCGTTGTTCTTGGTCCAGTAATGTCCGAACCAGCCGTCCGCCATGGCCCCGTCGCCATTCAGGCACACCTTGTTTTCGTCCCAGAACTCGTTGATCGGCAGGTAGCAGTCATAGTTGACGATCATGCCCCACTTGTACCCCAGGCCCTTGATCTGCTCCCGATAGCGCGCCACCTGGTCAATGCTGAGATCGGGCCTTGGCCGCCAGCGCATTGCGAAGCCTTCGCCAACGCGCTGCCACCAGATCTGCGCGAAGGTCACGCTGATGATATGGTCCAGCCCGTAGCGTTTCAGGGTCTGGTAGTAGCCGGGAGTGAATACGGAACTCATCACGTACATGTGCGGTGCAAGCGCCTCGAGCTTCGGTGACCGGGGCGTGGCTACTGAGGGAAGCAAGTCATGGATGTCATCCGAAACGGTGACCAGAACCCGCTCGTGGAGGTCATTGAGCGTGCCGTCGGTCAGCTTCATGTACCGAGTGCATCCAGCGATCCGCAAACCGTCCTCGTCCGCCTCAGTGCGGGCCGCGGTGCTGTCCAGCCTGCTGCTGCCCGAGTGATACCAGTCCGGCAGGACCGAAGTGAACGCCCCTTCTCCAATCGCGACACATGGCCCAGGAGCGCTGCGGAACATGAGGTAGGGGATCTCCAATCCGCGAAGGTCTCCGGGTCCGCGCACCTTGCCCAGATCGAGAGCAGTTGCGACGCCGCCGGGGCAATCGACCTCAACCAGCAAGGTCCGCCCGCGCAGTTCGTGGCTCACCGTGTACCGGCAAGTGACCTCTCCGGCCTCGATGCGCCAGTGCTGGATGATTCTCGCGCCCGCAAGCTCCCAGCCTTCGCAGGTAAGTTGCCCCTGGTTGGCTGAGACGGGTCCCTGCGGCGTGATCAGTTCAATGCCCGCGCCGGACATTGGCTGGAACTCGGTGCCGTCATTCAGCCTGGCAGTGATCCCCCCGAAACCGCCTTCGACCGGGCGGACGGTGTAGGTCACGGTCGAAGAACCGGTGCGCGACACGAACCGCGCACCCTGGCCGTCGTCCAGTGGCCGCACTGAGACCTCGCAGCCCGCCGGTGGAGGCGGGAGCATGTTGTCCTCGGTTGTCGGGAAGGGTGGGTCGGTCAGCCTGCCAAGGGCGGCGTATGGCTTGCGTTCGCGCTTGTGGAAAGCCAGAGACTCCACGTACATGGTGATCGGCTTGTCCGCGCGGCTGCAGGAGAGTGTAATGCTGTGGAAGCTCAGCGGAGG
>JAGPGE010000348.1 GCA_018056145.1 Armatimonadota bacterium | reverse complement strand
ACCGGAACCGGCAGGGACGAGACGTAGATCCCGTAGACCTGGGTGAAGACCGCCAGGTCCAGGCCGCGCTCCTGCATGACCTGCTTCGCATGCCGGAAGAGGAGGAATTGGCGGTCCTCGTAGGCGGGCTCGACCGGTTCCGCCTCGAGTGAGGCCACCAGTTGGCGCTCCTGCTCGTCCTCGGGTATCGGCGGCGCGGGACTGACCGGACGCGACCGCAGCCAGCCACTGGGGAGGATCTCCGTGATGGCCGAGCCGAACTGCCAGGTATCCGGGGCGACGCGGCGCGGGCGGTGTTCGGGTGCGGGCGGCAGGGAGTTGGTGTAGAGCCGCACCATGTCAAAGCCCAGGATCTGTGCGAGGTCGATGAGGTCCACCGCACTCTGACGCTGGAGCCCCTCCCAGTCGCCATCCGCAAGACGCTCCATCTGGTGGGCGAAGTTGGTGGCGGCGCAGGGGCGGCCCAGAAGCTGGTCCGCGATGGGCGACTTGATGAGCTTCTCGAAGATGGGGGTCCGGTCCGGTTCGGTGTGGTTGAGCGCGGCCAGAACGCGCTGGCGTCCGGTCATCTCGGCTGTACCTCTGGGAGAGTGAGCAGCAGGGGTCCGTCATTGTTGCGCGCCACGCCGCAGTCGGCGAGGACCATCTCGCCGCGCTGGGTGACATGCTGGCGGTGCTGGTGGCCGCAGATCACCAGGCGCGTGCGCGGGTCGCGCTCCAGCGTTTCGCCCAGTAAGGGGGAGCCCATGAAGGCGCGACAGTACGCGGCTTGCACGTCCGACTGGTGCCCGGTCAACAGGTCCGCGAAGGGCACGAAATGGGTGACGCCCAAGATGGTGCTTACATCGGGGCCCAGAGAAGCAAGATCCGCGGCCAGTTCATCCGCGCATCGCCGGGCGACATCCGCATCCGGCATGCCCCAGTCCACGTGGACCACGTCGTTCCAGATGATGCTTTGCTGCGCGCCGTCGCGGTCCTGCCAGACCAGGGCTTTCCCGTCGTAGTCTGTCTCGGTGAGTTCCTCCCACGGGACGAGGATCCGCCCGGGGATGGTCACGAGCTTCGTGGCTTCCTCCTCGACCCGGGCAGCGAGGGGTATGACGCGTAGCCCATCATACGGTGGCTCGATCTGCCTGTAGGCGTAATCCCACCAGCCGATTGTCCCGGCGAAACCCACGTCTCCCAGCGCAAGGGGATCGCCGGGCAGGTAGTGGAAGTCGCAGTCCTCCACAAGTTTCCGAAGGCCTTCGGAGTAGCGCCAGGGAGTGTCAGGCTCCTCGGCGTCGCTCCACAGGTCGTGGTTGCCGGGGACGAACAGCTTCGGGCAACCGCAGGTCTCGAACATCCCAAGGAACTGGCGGTAGCGGTAATCCGGTCCGGCGGACACGTCACCGGCGAGGATGACCACGTCCGGTTCGGCCTCGCAGATGCCTCGCGCGAGCGCCCGGGCCCATTCGGTCCCGAAGCGCGGGTAGTGGATGTCCGCGGCAGCGCAGATACGCATGGCGGCCCTTTCGTCGCAGGCCGGGAGGTGGCCTTCACGCCGTCTAAGGATATCTTGCCGGTTTCTTTGAGGTGTGAAGGTGTTCGCGGTGCCTGCGGCGAATAGCCCCCCGCGGATCACTCACGGGCCCTTCTGCACGCGCAGAAGGGCGCGTATTATTGCGCGTTCACGCCAGACGGCCCGGCCGTCGAGAACAGGAGCCGATACCGAGACTTGAGCAAGAAAGCCATCGCAGCAGACGCGCCGCCGTCCAGAGAGAGCCTTGAGACCGCGAGCGCAGCGGTTCGCACCGGGATCACCGTCCGGGCTGTCGCCATCGCACTGGTCCTCACATGGCTGAGCGGGTACTGGGTGCGGCAGTCGGAAATCATCGCCCTCGCGTGCCAAGGGACCGAGGCGGTCCCGTCCATTCCGGGAGTGGGGGCGCTGGTACTCCTGCTCATCGCGAACGTGGTCCTGAGCAGGACCCGGCGCATCCGGGCGCTGAGCATCCCCGAACTGATCACCATCTTCCTTTTCGTGACCGTGGCCACCACTATGATGGGCTGCGGCATTGGCCGCTTCCTGATCGGTTGCGTCAGCGCGCCCTTCTACTATACGAGCCCCGCCGCGCCGCTGGAGGAGTTGGCCCAGTTCATCCCCTCTTGGCTGGCCCCGAGCGATCCGCAGATCCACAAGTGGCTGTACGAGAGCTCGCCGACGGGCCACGTTCCGTGGGATGCCTGGCGCATCCCGATGATCGTGTGGACCGGGTTCTTTCTCATTTTCGGGGGCACGCTCTTCAGCCTGATGATCCTGTTCAGCGAGCCGTGGGTGGAGGAGGAGCGCCTGGTCTTCCCCCTGGTGCGTCTCCCGCTGCAGATCGTGGACCCAGAGTACAGCGAGGTCCCGTTCTTCCGGTCGAAGGCTACGTGGATCGGGATCGGGCTTGCCTTCGCGCTCAACGCGGTGAACATCGTGCGGGGAGTGTTCTTCGGGGGGCCCAGCGGAGGCCTGCGGGTGGACCTGGGCACGGCACTCACGGGCGCGCCGTGGAATGCACTGCGCCCGTTCACCGCCGACCTGCGCCCTGAACTCATTGGCCTGGGCTATCTGATTTCCACTGAGCTGTCTTTCTCGATCTGGTTTTTCCACCTGTTCAACAAGATCCAGGGTGTGATTATGTCGGCGTCGGGCTACCGCCTGCCGGGCGCGCCCTTTGGCCAGGAGCAGGGTATCGGCGCTTACATGGTTCTGGGCGTCATCCTGTTCTGGAAAGCCCGTCACTCCTTCGCACTTGCCTGGCGCGCGTGGTTCGACCCAACTCCGGACAGACATGGCCGCCCGCTGAACACGTACAAGTGGGCGCTGCTGGGTGCGGTGGCAGGCTTCATCGGGCTCATCATCTTCGGGTCGGCGGCGGGGATGAACATATGGCTCACCCTCGTGTACTTCACGGTGCTTGTGATGGTGTCCGTGGTCTATGGTCGCCTGCGTGCAGAGACGGGCGTGCCGCTGGTGTGGGCATTCCCCTACGGACTGGCTCACAAGGCGATCCGGTATTTCGTGAGCTCCCGTTCCTGGGTGGGTATCGGACCGAACTTCCGTTCTCCCACGGTATTCACGCTGCTGATACTTCTCTCGCGCGGGTATTTCCCGAGCGTATCGGGCTATGGGATTGAGAGCCTGACACTGGGAGAGGGCGGCGGGGTGCGGAAGTCCAGCACCTTCTGGCTGCTCATGGGCGCGGTGGCGGTGGGTGCGCTTTCGTCCTTCTACTTCCATTTCGTCCCTTACTATGAGGAAGGGGCGGTAGGCCTGCGCGGCGGGATCTGGGGGGCCACCACGGCCCAGGCCGAGTACGCGGGCCTGTGGCGAGCGATCCAGCTGCCCACGCCGCCCGACACGCCGCGCATCGTGGCGACGCTGGGCGGGGGGGCGCTCATCGCCTTCCTGAGCATCATGCGGGTGCGGTTCTTCGGCTGGCCCTTCCACCCGCTGGGATATGCCATGTCCTGTTCCTACGGGCAGCTGATCTGGGGCCCGTTCTTCATCGTCTGGGTGATCAAGTCGATCCTCCTGCGCTATGGCGGGCACCAGGCGTACCTCGCGGCCCTGCCCGGGTTCCTGGGCTTCGCGCTCGGGCATTTCCTGGTCGCCGGCGCACTGTGGGGGTCGCTGGGCGCGGCGCTTGGAGGAGTTTTCCTGCGCTACGGCGTATGGTTCGGGTAGCGCAAACAGGCGATGGACGTTACCGGTCGCGCCGGGGCGGACGTACATGGGCCGGCGCACTCAGTTCGGAGGTCTGCAGATGCGAGCCACCCGTATCCTGATTTCCTCGGCCTTCCTGTTGCCGCTTGCGGTCACGGTCTGGGGCGCTCCGAGGTTCGTGTGGGAGCCCGGGGCGAGAATGCCCATCGGCAAGGGCGGGCAGGTGACGGGCTTCGTCCACGGAAAGCTGCTCTCCGCGGGGGGTACCTACTGGGTCGACGGTGAGAAGAAGGTCTGGACGGATCACCTGGACGTCTATGACCCGCGAGAGGACAGCTGGTCAGCGGGCCCCGCGATGCCCTTTGCGGTCTCGTATGGGGGCGGCCTGGCTATCAACGACCGGCTTTATGTTGTGTCCGGGAGCGACGGGCAGAAGGACTATGACTACACGATGGTCTGCCGCAAGGTGGGCAGGCAGTACCACTGGGTATGGGGACCGTCGGTGCCCGAACCCCGGATCTACCCCGCCAGCGTAGCCATCGGCAGCAAGCTGTACGTCATCGGCGGTGCGGCGGACAGCGGGTTCAAGGGCAAGGTCCACAATGACATCCTGATCCTGGACACTGAGCATCCCGAACTGGGCTGGAAGACATCGCGGCCGATGCCGGGTTCTGGCCGTACGCTCTGCGCGGCGGCCGCGGTTGGCGACTTCATCTATGTGTTCGGCGGCTACCGGCAGATGCCCGCCGGCATGGCCAATTCCGACGATGCGCTGGTCTACGACACCGTGAACGACCGCTGGCGGCGCCTGCCCGATGCCCCCTATGCCGCCCGGGGATGGGAAGCCATTGGCTGCGGGGGACAGGTGTATATCCTGGGCGGGTTCGTAACCTGGCCGGCGGCGTCCATGCGCCCTGAGGGTTTCACCGACCGGATCCTGCGGTTCGACCAGGCAACCGGCGTCTACGCCGATGCCGGCGAATTGCCGATCCCGGTGGTGGGGATGAACATCCGGCGCATGCCCGACGGCCGGTTCATCATCAACGGGGGCGAGGATATCCAGAAGCACCGGACAGACCTGGTGGGTATCGGGAAGATCGTGGGTTGACGCTGTCCAGAATGCTGACGCAGGGAATCCCACCCCGGGGGGGCAGAGGATGAAGTGGATCCTTGCGGGGATCAGTGTACTGATTCTCGCTTCCAGTCTGGGCATCGGTTCCCTGGAGATCGACTGGGGCCTGCCGCTGCGGTGGAACCCGGACGAGCTGACGCGGCCGGGCGACCTGCTGCTTGAGAGTGGCGGCGGGCGGAACTACCACTACGGCACCCATCATCGCAGACTGGCCCGGGCGCTTGTGGCGCCGTATCTGCGCGCCTGTGCGGGTTCGCCCGACGCCGACCTGGGCGAGATTTCTACCCGTCCGGAGCCGCACACCGGAATGGTGCTTCGCCTGCGCACATTGAGCGCGGTGCAGAGCGGTCTGGCCGTCGTGGTCCTGTTTCTGGTTCTCGCGGATGCGGCAGGCCTGGCAGCGGCGTGCTTTGCGGCGCTGGTTCTGGTAGCCCTGCCAGTGCGCATCGTCACCTCGCATTTCGCCACCATTGATTCCCCCCTGTTCTTCTGGTCCATGCTCAGCGTTGGCGCGCTGTACCTGTCAGTGCGCCAGGGCAACCTGCGCTGGTATGCGGCCGCAGCGTTTCTCGCGGGCCTCGCAACGACGACGAAGCCGGTGGCGGGGTTGCTGGTGGTGGCCCTGGGCATCGCGCCGCTGGTGATGTTCCCGGAGCGTCCCGGCTGGCGAGGCCTGCCTGGGTGCTGGGTCCTGGGCGCCGGTGCTTTCATTGCCGGGGTGCTGGTGGGTTGCCCGGAGATGGTGACCGATGCCCGCACATACTGGCGGCAGAACCTCACCAACCCCACCGCGGCGAAACGCGCGGTGCACGCGATCCCCGGTTACCAGTGGTGGATGACACCCGATCGTTGGGCGCGTTCCTGGGGTGGTTGGCCGTGGGCGGTGCTGGCGGCTGCCGGCGCGGTCGCGTGTCTGCGTTCCGAGAAGCCGTACCTGAAGCGGTTCGCACTCGCAGTGGTGCCGTGGGCGTTGTTGGTGGTGGTGTACTTCACGGTGAGCCCGACCGGGGACGTGCGCAACTCCCTGTGTGCGGGAGCGGCACTGTCGGCATTCGCGGCGGCCACGACATGCCGCGCGATTGCCTCCTCAAGGCGCCCCTGGGCGAAGATCGCGCTTGGGTTGCTCGTACTGGTCTCGCTGGTGCACCTGGGTGCTTTCTCGGTGATCTCCGTGCGCCTGTTCAGCCTGGATCCGCGCATCCGCTTGGAGCAGTGGCTCGACCGGCACGGCGCGCCTGGGCAGGTGGTCGAGTACTACTCTCCGGTTCGCCTGCGAGTGCCGGCTGGTCTGGTGGCCCGCAGGATCCCCATGGCCGGGCAGCCGCACCTCGTGCATCCCACCGAAACCGCGCTGGCGCCACTGTTCCACTGGTACCACAGGCAGGTGAAGCACGACTGGGAGGAGTGGATGGGCCAGCATCGCAGAGTGCTGGAGGATCTGCGGCAGGAGGCTCAACGGGCTGCCCTGAAGCTGACCCGCGAGGCCCTGGCTGAGCGCAATCCCGACTGGCTCGTCATCGACACCGACAGCCTGACCGCCATCGAGACCGGGCAGGTGCCTTTTCCCGAAGGCGTGCGGTACGTGCGGGCGCTGCTGGACGGGAAGATGGGTTACCGGGTGATAGAGACCTTCGCGCCGCCTTTCGGCTACTCGCCAGACTTCTGGTTCCCGCCCACCGCGCACATGA
>JAGPGE010000347.1 GCA_018056145.1 Armatimonadota bacterium | reverse complement strand
AGTTCTGGGGCATCGACTGGCTCACCTACAATCCGTATGAATACGGCTGGCACCGGTACATCCACCAGAGCGGCGAGCCGGGCGAGTACACCTGGGTGCGGTACCCCAACGGCGACGGCTTCCTGGCCTATCCGGGCAGCCTGATCGGCCATCCAGGGCCCGTGAGTTCCGTCCGTCTCGCACAGGCCCGCGAGGGCGTGGAAGACTACGAGTACCTGTACCTGCTGCGGGACTTGGTTGCGAAGGGCAAGGCAGCGGGGAAGGACGTGAGCGCAGGCGAAGCAGCCCTGGAGCTTGCGTCATCTCTGGTGGAAATCCCCAACGCCGGCGGCCGGTATTCGACGAAGATCCTCCCGGAACCGCAGAAGCTATACGACATCCGGGAATCGGTTGCGAAAGCAATCGAGGGGCTGAAGTAGGGGAAGAACCGCGAAAGGTGGGTGGGGCATACCATCCGGGCGCGGCACCCTCGTCGACCACGCGCCGCAGTGCCGCAGGCCGTTGTCTTGGCCTCACAGCCCGCGACGCGGGCGGCAAGGCAAGACTCAGGACCGGAAGGCGCGGAAATGCTCAAGCCGGCGTTCCGATGACGGGTGATTACCCACAAAATCGCGTCCGACCCAAGGGTGGTGGCGGCTGGTAGCCGTCGAGCCAGGACGCGTGAGGGCGAACCGGGGGACTGGCATCCCGTGGCTCCGCCCGCGGGCGAGTCGGCGGATGCTCCCGCGTAGGCCGACCGTCCCGATCGGCGGCGGTTGACGTTCGCCTTCAGGCCCCGGAGGGGCCCCTCGCCTACACCCAGGGGTGGGAACCCCTGGAGACCGGCCGCGGCCCTCATTCTTCATCACCCCCGACGGGGGCGACAGGAACCGACCTTCATCCTGCCGCCCCTTGCAGAGGCTCAGGCCACTTCCGCCCCCCTACATTGCCGGGGCTTCCGCCCCTGGCTATAAGCGTGTGCCCCCGTTGGGGGCTTCGCAACAACGGCCAACGACCTAGGACCCGGCGGGCGAGGCGCAGGGGTCGCGCGGTGAGGCAGGTCTCGGGGCGATCCGACGGGAAGCGATCTCGGGTTGGCAAGCCCGGCCTGACTCGGGCAGTCCAGCCGGCTGGAGGCGTCACGATGCGCGCGCTCTTGTCTGTCGCAGCGATCTGCATGGCCGTCGTTGCGGCCCACGCCGCCGAATACCCGCGGCTGGTCCTGTGGGATTTCGAGAACGACGCCCCTGACTGGTGGGCAAACCCGTGGAGCGGCGGAAGAATCATCGTCACCCGTGGGGTCGAAGGCAGGTACGGCAAGGCGATCCGGGGCACCTGGCAGGATGTGCCCGGCGCGGGGAACCTGGTGAGCGGCATGGTGCGCGACCTGCCCCACTGGCGGGACGGCGACTGGACCACCATCACCTTCTGGCTCAAGGGCGACGGGGAGCGGGGGAGTTGCACGCTGCAGGTGCTTGGCGAGCAACCCGATGGCAAGGGTCTGGTCTACTCGGCCAACGTGCCGCTGGACAGCAAGGACTGGCGGCATTTCGTCCTGGATATCCGCACCTTCTGGAACCGCGAGGGCATCCGGTACAAGCCGGAAGTGCTGCGCCGGATTCTGTTCAGCAGCACCGCCAACCGCGTGATCTCGGTGGACCAGGTGGCGCTGGAGGGCCCGCAGGTGGAGATCCCGCTGGAGATGGGGTGGAGTGGGATAAGCCTGTCACGGTCGGCGGAGTGGCTCATCGCGCGGTGGGACCCCGGAGATACCCCGGCGGACGCGCTTCCGCAGGCGGTCGAACTGAAGGTCACCTGGCCGTCGGGCGGGCTGGGCAAGGCCCGGCGGGAGGTCACCAGGCCGCTCGCTGACGACTGCGTCCTCCCGGTGCCCTATCCGCCGGAAACCGGCATGACCGAAGCGGTGCTCAACATGATCTGGGAAGGTGCGATGCCGCGCGTAACCGGAATGGGCCTGCAGTTCCGGGCGTCTACCACCCAGCCCGCGCCGGAGCCGGTGGAGGCGTTGCTGCCCGCGCCCAAGAGGTTCGAGTACGAGCAGGGCGGCGCCACGTTCAGGACAGCGCCGCGCATGTTCCTGCACGCCGCCGGGCCGGAGGAAGCGACGCAGCCGGTGCGGGAGTATCTCGCCGGGCAACTTGCGCAGAGGGTGGGCATCACCTGCGAACTACCCGCGCCGAAGCAGTCCCCGCCGGGCGATCCCGCGCTGGTGTGGATGAGTGCCGATGAGAACGCCGACCCGCTTCCCGCGCAGTTGGACCTGCCTGCCGACGAGGGCCCCGAAGCCTACGCACTCCAGGTGGGCCCGGACTGCGCCACCGTCGCCGCAAGCGCCAGGCCCGGCCTGCGGTACGGGGCGATTACGCTCCTGCAGTTGCTCTGCAATTCCGTGGCCCCGGGCGGCCATCCGGTGCCGGCCTGCAAGGTGGCGGACTGGCCATCATTCCCGGTGCGCGCTATCAGCATCCCGCTGCCGACGGACCGCTGGGGCTACCCGAATGATGCCCCGGTGGACCCGGGTTTCTGGGAACAGTATCTGCTGCGCACCTGCCTGGAGAACAAGCTCAATGCGGTTGTGATCCTGGTGCGGCAGGGGATGAAGTACAAGCGGCACCCGGAACTGGACGGCCCGGCGGCGTGGGATCAGGACACGGTGCGGCGGATCGTGGCCACCCTCAAGGCCCATGACATCGAGCCGATCCCGCTGCTGGATTCCCTAGGGCATGCGAACTGGCTGGTCATCAACGCGAAGCAGTTGCGGGAGGACGGCGACACCAACACGCTCTGCACCCGCCACCCCGACGCGAAGCCGTATCTGCTGGACTGCTACGAAGAGGTCATTGACGTGTTCCAGCCCCGGCACTTCCACATGGGGCTGGATGAGATCCGCTGGCAGACCTACAACAAGCCCGAAGCCGAACGCTGCCCGCTATGCAAGGGCCTGGACAAGCGCGAGGTGTTCCGCGAGTGGGTGGAGATGCTCTGCGCGTTCCTGAAGGAGCGCGATATCCGCCCGATGATGTGGGGCGACATGGTCCTGCCGCGTCATGGCGGCGGCACCCCTTTCCACCTGGACGACACGCTGCCTGGATTGCCCAAGGAGATCATCATCACCAACTGGTCCACCACGCTGGACCCGGTGTCCAACCATACTTTCCGCAAGCTGGGCTTTGAGGTGATCCAGTCCAATTCGGAGGGCGTCACCCCGGCGCAGGCCCCGGATGTCATCGGCAATATGTTCGGCGTGTGGAACAAGCTGCCGTGGCTCACCGACAATGCGGTGGGGCCGGGGAAAGCGGTCTCGTACTCCTTCCTGCCGCAACTGGTGGGCGCGGAGTATGGCTGGAACATCTACCCGGACCCCACGGTGATCGGCGTCCCGGTGGCGCCGGATTTCTTCGCGGCGCGCATGGGCGCCCTCACCCGGCTGGCGATGGACGCGCCGGTGGGGAAAGTGACGGCAGTTGCGGTGTGCGCGGATGCTTTCGGGAACCCGGTTGTGGGCGAGAAGGCGGAGGGCGTGCAGGTGCTTGATGTGCCGCTCTCCCCGGACCCCGGACAGGGCGAGGAGATCGCGGTGGGCAGGGCAGCGCGAGGCATCATCGCCCTGGTGGCCGCGGATGTGCCGGACGATCAGGAAGAAGCTTTCTACAAGCGCCTGCGGGACAAGATGAGCTGGCCGGGGCTGCCAGTGGGAGAGCTTGTGGTGCGTTACGAGGACGGATCGCGCGCGGTGAGACCGCTCATGTTCGGCTATGACCTGCGCGACTGCGAAAGCGTTGGTCTTCCATTCGCCTGCCATGCCGTGGGCTACCATACGGACGAGACCGGGCGGACGTGGTATGGCGTGCAATGGGTGAACCCCGAGCCGAAGAAGACTGTGGCGAAGGTGGAGTTCCGCGCCCTCGAGACTGAGGCCCGGGTGATGCTCAAGGCGCTGTCGGTGTACGCATCACGGGTTCGGTGAGTGGGACGCTCAATGGTGTGGGCGCGATCCCCGGGAAATGGCGGCAGGAAGTCGACGGCGCGTGGATGCTGAACCCGCTGGCGGAGAAGCTGCACGAGGTGTGAGGAATGTAGGGATGGGTCAGGCACGATATGAGGTCGATTTACAGTGTCCGCACGCGACCGGTGAATGAGGCCATAGAGACACGAACGGCACCCTACCGAGGGTGCCGTTCCAAGCACTCAGAGTTCTTGTTTCACTGGGCAGCGCTGCACTCCCGCGAGGATGCCTTCAGATGCTTCCGGAAGTCCTTCATCGCGCGCTCGACCAACGCCGGACCGGCCTGTGCCGGATCCAACTCGTCCTCTGGCGTCGCACAGCCATTGGGCAGGTACCGTTCACAGAACTCCGCCATCGAGCGGATGACTTCAGCCTCCTTTGGCTTGCGCTTCACAGCCATCGCCATCGTCCTCCCTGTGGTAATTCGCAAAGAAATGCGGGTTCAGTTCGGGGCGGAAGTAGTGCTTACGCTTGGTCCACACCAACCCATCGCCCTTCGAGATGATCGCCACGTCAATCGGCCCTCCAACCGTCTCCTTATCATTAGACATCCTCATCTTCAGCGAAGTCAGATTCACTAGGGATTCGGCCATTTCGGCGAGTTCGTCTTTGGGGAGTGAGGCCACTACGTCCATGACTGGCCCTACGAAATACACCTGGCGGCTTTCCGCCAAGCCGCCAACATAGTTGCTTAGCGCCTGCTCCCCCGCAAGTTTCGCTTGCCGCTTGTAGCATTCCTTCCGAGCGGCATCAAGTTCGTCGATCGCATCGATCGTCTGGTCAAGAGCCTTGTCAAACACGTTCCCGAGGGTGTTCTCTATGAGCCTTTGATAGTCGGGGTCGACGCCTTCCATGAAGCGGGCCATCATGTTCCGGCCCTGAGCGAAGGGCAGGATGGAGGCGTGGGTGTCGGCGCCTATGTCTATGGCTCTCATCTGGTCAAAGCTCAGATGCCCACCGACGACCCCGAGGAATGCGTACTCCCTGAGGCTTGGGAACACTTGAGCCTCGCCGTAGCCAACTATCACGACCCCTGATGCAACATTGCCGATCGACCTTGCCCACGGTCTCTTGGTGAATAGGCTAGCCGCCAGATCATATAGAAGTTTAGTCGTGCTTGGCGCGAACGGAAGCTGCTGGAACACGTGTTCGCGCAGCTCCTTCAGAAGCGCCAAGTATCCGGACCGGATCTCTCGGTGGGAGGACGAAGTCAGCGAGTGGACGTGCGGTACGCCTTTGCATGCGTCGTGGTGGCGCCGGACCACCTTGCTGCACACCTGCTCCACATCCTTCTCGGTGGCTTCTTCCCCGCGCGCGAGAAGCTCTCCGACCTCCTCCTGGATCTCGTCTCGAATGTCGTGGAATAAGCCCAGCACCCCATGGGCGAAGTGCTCCCTCTGGGGTTCCTCACTGAAAGCCCTGTCAGGGCCGACCATGTCTCGGAGGAACTCTATGAGGAGGGAGACGTAGTTTTCTACGGTATCGCAACTTCGCCTGCCAAGCCACCTGCGGAACATCTTTACGAGTGTCTCCCAAGGGACGCCCATGAACTCCGCGTTCCCGTAGATCATCAACCCCACGGGATGGCACTTAGATAGGGCAAATACTTTATTGGCCGTGTTGAAGACCTTCCCGCCCCCCAACGTCACCGCGCTGTCGGCCGCCATGGCGACTGCGCCTTTGTTCATGATCACGGCTTCCGCTGTCACTCAGCTCACCACCTGGGTAATCTCGCTCCCCCCAAGCGAGGCCGCCGTGGCGCCCCACCCGGAGTCTGTGTGCCTGGATTCTATTGACAAAACCCGATAAAGTCAAGTAAAATCCAGCTAAATCAAACTTGAGGGGAGGTAGGAACAATGATGGAGTTCTGGGGAACAAACAAGGCAGCGCAGTACCTGAACATGCATCCAGAGACCTTGCGGAGGAAGGCGAAACTGAACCAAGTCCCCGCCTATCGCGTCGGTGGGCGCTGGAAGTACCAGAAAGAAACTCTTGACGAGTGGATGGCCAAGGGATGCCCCCAGCAGGATGGACAATCACCGAGCGGCTGACCCCTGCCCCACCAGCAGCACCGACGGGTCTTCGCGCACCCGGGGGATCATCAGGTCGCAGAAGGGTCCGGCTTCGAGTACCCGCAGGTCGGCCTGTCCCGCCTTGCCGAGGCTGAGGATGCCGCGGTCGGCAAGCTCAGGTTCGAAACGCGTGTAATCCCGCGGGAAGCCGTAGACGTGAATGCGCAGGGGCGCGGCGATCTCGGTGCCGTCGGCGAGGATCACCCGCGCAGACACGGGGTCGTCGACGCACACATAGGGGGCTCCGGCCAGTTCCTCAACGTGGTGGAGGAGTGTGCAGCAGCTCAGGTCCACCCCGATGAACAGCACCTTCACGCCGGACTGCTGCAGTTTGTGGAAGGGCGAGCCGATCCCGCAGGGCGTGGCGCATTTCTCGTGGTCCGCGGACAGCCATTGGGCGCGGGAGCCGAAGGCGCACACGGAGTGGGTCGGGCCCAGGC
>JAGPGE010000346.1 GCA_018056145.1 Armatimonadota bacterium | reverse complement strand
GCGCAGGACCGTCCGGTCGCCCTCGATCTCAAGGCGCGGGGTACCGTCTTCAGTCCGGAACACCTTGAGCTTCGCCGGGTCCAGCATGTGTTCATCCGCCGCGGCGTCGTGGGGCTTCTTCTCAGGCGCTGCCTCAGCCATCCTCCGTGCGTCTCCCTCAAGTCAGGCGATGTCGGCTACCCGTCGACCGCCTTCAGCTTCGATATCTCCGCCTGCATTTTCACCAGTTTCGCGTACTCGCCGTTCTCCTTGGCCAGCAGTTCGTCGTGGGTGCCCACCTCCGCGATGGTCCCTTCCTTGATGACGCACAGCCGGTCCGCATTGCGCAGGGTGCTGAGCCGGTGGGCGATGGCGAAGGTGGTGCGCGACCGGATCAGCCGCTCGATGGCCTGCTGGATCTGCTGCTCCGTCTCCGTATCCACCGATGCCGTGGCCTCGTCAAGGATCAGGATCTTCGGGTCGTGCAGGATCGCCCGCGCGATGGCGATGCGCTGCTTCTCGCCCCCCGATAGCCGGCTGCCGCGCTCCCCGACTTCGGAGTCGTAGCCGTCCGGGCGCTTGCGGATGAAGTCGTGAGCGTTCGCCGCCCTGGCAGCGCGCACGATGTCCTCCCGCGTCGCATCAGGCTTTGCATAGGCGATGTTCTCGGCGATTGTCCCGCTGAACAGGAAGGACTCCTGGGGCACGATGCCGATCTGATGCCGCAGGTCGTGCAGCTTCACCTTCCGGATATCCACCCCGTCGATGAGGATCTCGCCCTCATCCGCGTCGTAGAACCGGCAGATCAGGTTGATCATCGTGCTCTTGCCCGCGCCGCTGTGGCCGACCAGACCGATCATCTCGCCAGGCTTCACGTGCAGGTCCACGTTCCTGAGAACCGGCAGGTGCTTCTTATACCCGAAGACCACCTTGCGGAACTCCACTTCGCCCTTGAGGTCGGGCAGGGGCACGGCGTCTGGCGAGTCGTAGCTCTCGGGTTCGCTGTCGATGACCTCGAAGACCCGCTCGCCCGCGGTGAGTGCCCGCTGCGCCCAACTGAAGATCCGCCCCAGGCTCTGAAGGGGTCCGTAGAACATGCCGATGTACGCCTGGAAGCGCACGAGGTCGCCCAGCGTGGTGCCATCCGGCCCCGCGGAACGCAGCACCATGAGGCCGCCGATGAACCACACCAGGAGAGAGCCGATGACCGTCGCCAGGTCCAGAATCGGGAAGAAGGTGACCCAGATGCGCTCGGCCTGCACGCCCTGGGTGAAGAGCGCCTCGGCGTCCCGTACAAAACGCCCCGACTCCCTGGGCTCCTGCGCGAAAGCCTTCACAACGCGGATCCCCGACAGCGCCTCGCCGATGGTCGCGCTCATCTTGGACCACCGATGCCACAGACGGTGATAGACCCGCCGGATGCGCCGGAACATGAAGTGGGTCATGAAGGCCATAGCCGGCGCGGGGATCAGCACCAGGGCGGCGAGCAGCGGCTGGACCGCGAACAGGACTGCGCCGATACCCAGGATCATGAGCCCGTTGACGATCAGCTCCATGATCCCGTCCACCGCGAAGTAGTACAGGAAGTCGGTGTCCCGGGTCATGCGGGAGATGAGCCCGCCCACTTGCTTGCGGTCGAAGAACCGCAGGGTCAGCTCCTGCATCTTCTGGTACAGTTCGGAGCGGATGTCGAAGGTGACTTTCCCCGCAAGCCAGACCATGATCCACCCGCGGCCCATGCCGATGAGCATCGCGACCACGCGCGCGCCCAGCATCGCCAGGATCACGGGCAGCAGCCATTCGGGGTGTTTCGACGGCGGGGTGAGCACATCATCCACCAGCGTCCCCGACAGGTACGGGGGCACCAGCGTGGTGGCGGTGGCCATCAGGGAGAGCAGCAGGGAGAGCCCGAGAAGCGGCCAATACGGGCGGCCGTACCCGGCGATGCGCTTGAGCACCCGGCTCTTGTCCACGCAGACAATACACGTGTCCGACCAGCCCGGCAATACCCTCCCGCACTTGCGGCAACGCTTCTCGTCCGCGTCCGCGTTGAGCACATCCAGCGAGACCGCCTTCTTCTCCTTGACCAGTTCCGAGATCGCCTTGGCCGCGCGGGTGAAATCGTGAACCAGGCTGTTGGTGTACTGCAGGAGCTCCACGCGACGGCCGGAGATGGTAGCCGTCAAAAGCCCGCTGCCCACCAGCACCTCGGCCTTCGCTTCTTCTACGGATTCGATGTCGAAGAAGCGCGGGTCGGCTTCGCCGTTGGGGGGCAGCACCCCCAGGCGCTTGTCCGTGAGAATGAGGGACTGCTCCCCGTAATCGCCATCGGGCCCGATGTCGCTGTCCAGGCAGAAGATGATCTGTTCGCCCTCAGCCAACAGGCCCTCGAGCCTGGGAGCAAGACCTTCGGACGGTTTCGCGGTGAAGGCCATGTAGGCTCCACCTTTCGAGAATCAGGCGCCAGTGCGGAAGAGTCTTTCGACTGCGGACCAGTTTGTGCTGAGCCGCCGATGATCGGAAGCGCGGCTGGACGCCGTCGCATTGGGGGGACTGGCAGCCCCGACTACTGCCTCTGCAGCCGGTCGATGCCGAGCTCAGCCCTTGCCGCTTCCGGGCTGTCCGGCAGTTCCGCCATCACGGTCCGGAACAGCTCGAGCGCCACGTCACGCTCTCGCTCATCCCGCGCGACCAGTTCTGCTGCGCGCAGCAGCGCCTCAGGCCACAGTGGGCTGTCCGGGAACTTCTCCCGCAATGAAACATACAGGCCTGAAGCATTCGCCGCCTGCCCGTAGCGTTCCTCGGTGCGTGCCTGAAGGAATCTCGCGTCATCGGCAAGGGGCTCATCCGGGCCCAGGTCGGCGATGAGACTCAGCAGGCGCTGGGCCTTCTCGCTCTCGCCCCGGTCCGCAAGACAGAGGGCCTCGATGTACTTGCCCTCCATCGGCGACTCGCCGGTGAACTCGCTCTTGATCAGAAGCTCCCGCGCCAGGGCATCATTGGCGAACGGGCTGTCGGGGTACCTGCTCGCAACCTGTCGGAAGCCCTCCACCGCGCGTTTCATCTCGCCCGTGCGGAAGTCGATCTCGGCAAGCTGATACCCTGCGTAATCCGGTCCGGCCGGCCGGTCGAGACCGGTCTGCCTGAGCCCGCCGAAAGCTGAGACCATCGGCCCGATGACGGTCTCGAAGGGGACGGGTGGCGGGCCGTCCTCCGCAGTCAAAGCCTCCGGCGCCAGCGCCTTGTACGCCGACCGCGCCTCCTCATATCGCCCGGCAACGAAGGCGCAATCCGCAAGGCCCCACGCCGCGTGCAACCTGTGCTGCCTGTCCTCGGACTCCGCCGCGACCGTGGCGTACCAATCCGCCGCTGCCTCCCAGTCACCCGCCCGCAGCGCCAGCACATCCCCGAGCTTCAGGCGCAGGGAGTCGGCCAGCGCCACCGGCATGTCGGTGGCCACCGCGGCCTCCAGCACATCCAGCGCATCGCGCCATTGTCCGCGTTCCAGCAGAAGAGACGCCCGGCGGTCGGCAATCTGCCCGTAGACGGCAGCCTCCACAGGCATTTCCGCCGCCGCCTCATACAGGGCAAGCGCCGCTTCGGGCCGGGCCTGCTCTTCGAACATCGCCGCGGTACTGGCCACAAGCGCTCCATCGCCGGCGTCTCTGCCGAGGTCACTCAATGCTTCGCGGGCCTTCACGGGGTCGCCCGAAGACAGGTGCGCGATGCCCAGGGCCACCAGCGCCGGGGCGGGGAAGTGGGGCTCGCCCCTGCGGGCCTCAAGCTCCCGCACCACCTCGGGACCCACCACCTTGTCGGCCGCCAGCGCCTCCAGCCTGATCCGCGCGATTCCCGCCGTGGGCTGTCCCGGCGCCATCGCAAGCAGGTACTCGTCCACCGCTTTGTCGATGAGCAGGAGCGCCTCGTACTCCTCGCCCAACTCAAGGGCCATCGCCGCCGGATCCCCCTGGGCCTTGCGCGCCTCCTGGTAGGCCGCCACGGCATCGGCATACATCCCGCGCTCATGGAGCGTCCGCCCCAGCATCTGCACCGTGAACGCATTGCCCGGGTCATATCGCGTCGCGCGCTTCCACTGCTCCAGCGCTCTGTCACGTTCGCCCCGCGACAGGTACAGGTCGCCCAGTTCCGACCGCACCCGCGCGTTGTCCGGGTTGGTCTCCAGCGCGTCCATGTAGTAGGCGATTGCCGTCTCCGGCTCTCCGGCCTGCATCGCCGACCGCGCCGCGCGCGCCAGAATCTCCGGGTCCTTCGGTCTCACGGTAAGCAGTTCCCGCAGGGCCTTGAGCGCATCAGCCGGCCGTTCCATGCGGTCGTACAGGTCCGCCAGTCGGCGCAGGGCCGTCTCCCGCGTCGCGGCCGCCTTCGCCTTCTGCTGGAGTTGCTTTTCGTACTCACCCAAGGTCCCCTGAGTCTGGTGGATCTCCAGGATCATCTCCTCGGCGGTGAGGTTGTCCGGAGCCCGTGACGCGTACGCCTCGAGAATCTCCAGCGCCGCCGCGGCCTGCCCCGCCGCCCGCATCTCGGACGCCACCTGCAGGAGCAGCCCGGCATTGCCGCCCTCGCGAGCGGCTTCGCTCTCGGCAATCTTCTTCGCCGCGGACAGGTCCTTCCGCTCGATCGCCGCCTCAACCCGCAGGCCGTTGGCCATTCCCGCGAAACGCCCGTCCGGGAACTGCGCAAGCAGCTTTTCCGCCGCCGCAACGGCCTTCGGCATCTCGCCCATCTGCTGGTAGGCCCGGGCCTGCCCCCAGAGCGCGCCTTCCACGAAGCCCCGATCAATGCCGGGCAAGCGTTCCAGCCGCTCGTAGGCATTCGCCGCGCGGGGCAGGTCGAACCTCAGGCATACGCGGCCGAGATGGTCCAATGCGGTGGGCAGGAGAACGGACGGGGGATCCAGGGCGGCGATCTGTTCGAAAGCTCCCGCGGCTTCCCGGTAAAGGCGTCTTGCTTCGAGAAACCGGGCCAGTTCGAACAGCGCCTGGGCGCGCTCATCCGGATCGCCGGTGGCTTCGACAGCCTGCCGGAACGCGGCGGAGACCTGCTCGGGAGTCCCGCTCGCCACCAGAGCCCGGGCCTGCATCAGCGCCGACCGGAAGTCGCCCTCTTGTGCGTGCGCGGCGCAGGCAGGCAGCACGGCAAGCAGCACCCCAGCCAGCAGCGCCGGTCGCGCCTGAGATCGCAGGCAACGCAGGCCATCGCGTCCACGGTTCGGTGTCATTACAGGGGTAAACACTTGCGGGAGCTTCCGGGTTCGGGGGCCGCGCACCTTCGCCCGAAATGCAGCGGGGGAACGAGCATCGCGCCCGTTCCCCCGAGTCTGCTCAAACGCCGTGGGCCATGCCCCGGCGGCCTACAGCATGCGCTGGTACTGCAGGATGAAGTCGTTGTGATCGTAGTTGCCAAGCTCGCCCATCGAGTACTCGACGGTGATCTTGTCCATCTTGGTCAGGTCGTAGATGTAGCCGATGTGCAGGGCGTCGAATTCGTCGCCGTTCTGGTCCTTGTTCGGGTCGAACTCCTCGTACCGCAGGTACGCGGTGCCGGGGTGATCGTCGAAGTGCCAGCTGCTTTGCAGGTAGAAACCATCCAGGTCGTGAGCCATGCCAGAGCCGGTGGCATCCCAGCGACCATCCAACCACTCGCCCTGGAAGCCCAGGTGGTCGTCGCAGAAAGCGCCCGGAAGGATGCGGAAGTTGAAGCCGATGGCATCGCGGTCATCGCCCGCAAACTGCCCATCGAGCCAGCCGGCGCCGATCTGACCCCACTTGGCGAAGTAGGTGGTGTCCACGGCGATGTCCTTGTGACTATCATCGTCCTGCGAGCGGAAGTTGCCGTTGGTGATGGACAAGGACGTGCGGAACCCTGTCTTGTCGGGGCTCTTGTAGCGCTGGTCATTGATCGCATACACCCCGCGGTCCCAGGGGCCGCCGAACCACAGACCGCGCAGACCCACTTCCGGCACGCCCTCGGAAGCGGCCCATCGCTCCGGGGTGAACCGGCAGGAGGAACTCTCGCAGGTGTCGATGCCAAACCAGGTCGGCGCCTGACCGATGCGGAAGGTCCATTCCTTGTTGGGCATGTAGTCCACGAAGATATTGGCCCAGTCGGTTTCCGAGGAGAGCGCATTACCCGTGCGGAAGTTGGGGCCCACGCCCGCCCAGGTCACGACGGCTTGGGTCTTGTTGTTGAAGGGGGCGATGGCATTGATGTAGAGGCGGCGCAGCTCGAAATCATCCTGCTCCGCCTTCAGGTTCGGGTTAGCCACGAACCCCGGGGAGACCGAAGCCGGAACCGCGTCGTACTCGCGTGCATGATAGCGCGCCTGGAAGTACCCATTGATAATGATGTTGTCATACCACTTGGGTTTCGCGGGGGCGGGCTTCTCCACGGGCTGACCCGCGGCAACGGCCGCCAGTTCGGCCTCGAACTGCTTCTGCAGTTCCAGAATCTTCGCCTCGTACTTCGCTTTCAGCTCTTCGATTGCGGCGTTCTTGTCCTGGGCGTAGACCGGTACGCAGA
>JAGPGE010000345.1 GCA_018056145.1 Armatimonadota bacterium | reverse complement strand
GTTTCGCGACGGTGAACCCGAGAGGCTCCAGTGTGGCGACGAGTATGGAGTGGATCTGCCCCGGCTGGCCGGAACCCGGCATGTCCACCAGGACCACGCCGCGGTCCTGGGCGATGGAGGGCACGGCGATTACGATGATGAGACAGAGGAGGACGGGCGCCAGTCTTCGATGGGAATTCATGGTCACCACCAATGTGCAGGCCCTCATTCCGCCGTCGGACCCTCGGGGTAGTCAACGGGAAGCCCGGTCTCCAGAGACTTGTGGATCGCCTCGGCAATCGCTACCGCCGCCAGGGCGTCCTCACCGCTGATGAAGGGCTGGACATCGTCGAGAACGCAGGCCGCGAAGTGCTCCAACTGGGTGCGCAACGCGCCGTGCTGCTGATCCAGCATGACGGGCCCGTATGCGATGTCCGGGCGCCGGGCGCGGTCCATGCCAGCGATGTCCAGGGACTCATCCCCGACGCGCACGGCCACGCGCCCGGTGGTCCCGACTACCTCAAGGCGCGCGTCCAGAGTGTTCGAGACGCCCTCGGGCACCACCCAGCAGGTCTCCAGACAACCCACCGCGCCATTTGCGAACTTCATGAGCGTGAAGATGGTGTCCTCACGGTTCAGGTCCGCCAGCACTTTGCTGCAGCTTTCGGCGTAGACGCGGACCACCGGGGAATCCGCGAACCACCGCATGATGTCGATATCATGGACTCCGAGGAAGAAGGCCACCGACGTGCGTGGGGCGATGCGGCGGCCACTGGCGGTAATGTTGTTGCGCCGCCCGAAAACCTGGACGATGTCTCCGACCTCGCCCTCCTCGATGGCCTGCTTCGCCACTGCATAGCGCGGATCGAAACGGACGCAATGCCCGGTGAGCAGCTTCACCCCGGCTGCGCGGCAGGCGTCGAGGATCGCCTGCGCGTCGGCCACAGTGGTTGCCAGGGGCTTCTCCACGAGGATGTGCTTGCCCGCTTCTGCCGCGGCAATGCAGGCTTCGCGGTGGGACTGGTCGTCGGTGCAGATGCTCACCAGGCCGATCCCGGGGTCGTTGAGCATTTCACCGAGGCTCCCCGCGGCCTTACAGCCATGCCGGGAGGCGGTCTCCGCCGAACGGTCGGCAACCACGTCGAAGACGCTGACAAGCTCCGTCCGGGGCAACTCAGCCCAGATTCGGGCGTGGCGTTCGCCCATCATTCCGAGACCGACGACTCCACAGCCCATACAATCAGGCATGGCGATTCTCCCTCCTGGCGGACTAGGAAGCCATTTCCGCCTGCCTCGCGCGGGACCTCCCCCGGTTCAGCGGGTCAGGCAGCGTCAGTAGTCGCGAGTCCTCTCGTACTCATCCAGCATTGCCATGAAGTTGTCGTATTTCGTGCCCCAGCCGATGCTCTGGCTGGCGCCCAGGATCAGCCCACCCCCGCGCTTTGCGGTCTCCATGGTGTGGCGCACTTCGGCCCGCACATCGTCCGGCGTACCGCTGATGAGTACGTGCAGGTCCACGCCGCCCCAGGCTGCCACGCGGTTTCCAGTGGCCTGCTTGACGAAGTCCGGCGCCATGCCCGCCTGGGGCTGGAGGGACTGCAGGCAGTCGATTCCGGCATCGGCGAGGTCACCCAGGATCGGGCGGTTGTCACCGCAACTGTGCTGGAAGAACTGCAGTCCGCGCTGATGGGCCGCCTGCACATTGGCCTGCACCGCCGGCAGGAACAGCCTTCGGAAAGCCGCCGGGGACACGAAAGTGCCGGTGGTGTGGCCGAAGTCCGTGCCATTGAGAACGCCGTGCCAGCCCCGGTTGCGCCAGAACTCCATGCGCTTGCGGGCGGCGGCGATACTCGACTGCACGCAGGCTTCCACGATCTCCGGGTGGTCGGCGATCTCAACCAGCCCTCGCTGCCAGCCGCCCAGGAGCGCCTGCTCGGTGGCCATGGGCATGTCGCCGATTAGGTAGCGGTCCGGTGGCAGGAGGGGCTGTACGGCATCGAGCACCTCGTACACGGATTCATCAGGCGGGCCCACATCCGGGTCTGCCGGGAACTGCTCCGGGCTGAACTCCCGCATCCATTCGGTAGGGTCGTGAACCATGGAGATCTCATTGGTGACTGCCGACAGTCTGTAGATGCGCCCCGCGCTGTCCTCCCAGGCATCGTCGGCGATCTTCCGCGGACACTCGGGCGCATAGCCTTTCGGGGGCACCGGGGCCATCTTCGCGATAGGGATCACATCGTAGATATCAAGCTTCCGGTAGAGCTCCGGCAGATCCTGGATGAGTCCCGCGACCACTTCATCGCGCCGGCCTTCCCAGAACGCGACTTGTGTGCGCACCTTGTCGCGGATATATGTGGGTCTGCCCAGGATGCGCCCGGCGATGTCGCAGTCGATGACGAACTCACCGATGGGCACGCGGTCGGTCTCCTGGAAAGCTAGGGCCATCCTGACGCGCTCGATGCTGTTCATGGGGCCTCCAATTACCTGCGGATGATGGTGGGAGGTTTCCACGCGCGGTCGAGAGAATCCTGTGAGACGTGGTGAGTGAGACCTGCCCCGGCGTTTCGCCGGTGCGTGGAGGCCGGCCATGGCCCTAGGTGTACTGCTTTGCGTCGCTGTAGTCAGCTGCCTGACACTCTGCTGGGGAGAGCCCGTAGACCCGATGGATTGCTTCAACGTGCAGTGGGATTCGATGAGCGCTGATTCCTCGGGCTCAATGCCCCTGGGGAACGGGGACGTGGGCTTGAACGTGTGGGTGGAGCCGGGGGCACTGTGCTTCTACATTAGCAAGACCGACGCCTGGAGCGACAATGGCCGCCTGCTCAAGCTGGGCCGCGTGCGCATCACGCTTGACCCGAACCCCTTTGTTGACGGAGGGCCCTTCCGGCAGTCCCTCACGCTGCGCAAGGGCGCGGTGGAGATCAGCGCCGGACCGGAGGGGAAGACGATCTCCCCGCGGGTCTGGGTGGATGCGAACCGGCCGGTGGTCATGGTCGAAATCTCAGGCGACCAGCCTTTCACGATGTCCGCCACAGTGGAAATCTGGCGCACCGAGCCCCGGGAGATCAGGGGCCGCGAGATGTTCAGCGCATACGGCATGGCGGGGTCGCCGGAGCCGGTGATGGTGCGTCCGGACACGGTGCTGCAGGGGCAGGAGAACCGGGTGGCCTGGTTCCACCGCAATGAGCATTCGGTCTGGCCGATGACTCTTGACCTGCAGGGCATGGGCGCATGGAGACAGCAGGCCACCGACCCCCTGCTCCACCGGACTTTCGGGGGCATCATGCGCGGCGAAGGGCTGGTGAGCAATGGGCCACGGATGCTGGTCTCCGCCACGCCCGCGCGAGAGCAGACTCTGGAGATCGCTGTCCACACGGGGATCACCGACACTGCGGAACAGTGGCTTTCGCAGGCGGAGGAAGTGCTGTCCGAGGCCGGGCAGACATCGCCGGATGAACGCCGCGAAGCCCACGAAACGTGGTGGGATGAGTTCTGGGGCCGCAGTTGGATACGCGTCTCCGGTCCGGCGCCATCGAGCCGCATGACCAGCAATGACCTTCCGCTTCGCATTGGCGCTGACAGTGACGGCGCAAACCAGTTCCGGGGGCATATCCGCGAGGTGCGCGTGCTGGACCGCGCGCTGACCGGGCCGGAGATTGCCGCGCTGGCCGCTGGAGACCCGCTCGTGAATCGCTCCGGCCTGCTCATCGACTGGGCGCTGGATGGCCCATCCTGGGAGACTGCCGCCGCAACCGCCCGGCTGGACCTGCCCGGGAAGATCGTGGGTGAAGTGGATTTCGAGGTGGCGGACGGCCTGCCCGCGGCGCGCTTCGACGGCAAGGGCTGGATCGAAGCGGCGGATGCGGGCGCGCTGAACCTGACCGAAGCGGTGACCCTCGCCGCCTGGGTGCGGCCCGGTGAGCTGTCCCAGGCCGGGGCCCGCATCATCGACAAATCCCGCGCCGGAACCTCAAACGGCTACCTGCTGGACACCTACCCCGGAAATTCGCCGCGTATGATCGTGGAGACCAACACCTTGCGCCATGACGCGAAGCTTCCCGCGGGTAAGTGGTCCCACGTTGCCGCGACGTATGATAGCCGCACCGGGGAGCAGCGACTGTACGTCAACGGCCAACCGGTTGCCTCGGCGGACCTGTCCACGGGTGCGAATGAGATCGCCCGTGGATATGTGCTGCAACGGTTCATCTCCGCCTGTGCGGGACGGGGCAGGTTCCCGATTAAGTTCAACGGGTCGCTCTTCACCGTGGACGCAGTGGAAGACGGCCAGAGGTTGGACGCTGATTACCGCCGCTGGGGTGGCCCGTATTGGTTCCAGAATACGCGCCTGGCCTACTGGCCCATGCCCGCCTCCGGCGACTGGGAGATGATGCTGCCGCTGTTTCGCATGTACATGGATGCACTGCCCTTCGCCCGGGAACGTACGCGAGTCTACTTCGGGCACAGTGGCGCGTTCTTCCCGGAGACCATGACGTTCTTCGGGGCATACCCCAACGAGAACTACGGCTGGGACCGCACGGGCAAGCCGGTCTCGCACGTGGACAACACGTATATCCGCTACTACTACTCCGGCGGGCTGGAACTGGTGGCGCTGATGCTGGAGTACTTGGACTACACGGGCGACGCCGACTTCGCGCGGGATACGCTGGCGCCTTTCGCGGCGGAGATAGTGGGCTTCTACGACCAGCACTATCCGCGTGACGCCGCCGGGAAGCTGCGCATCGAGCCCTCGCAGGCCCTGGAGACCTGGCAGAAGGCGAACAACCCCCTGCCGCCGATTGCGGGACTGCGATGGGTTCTGCCGAAACTGCTGGCCCTGCCGGAGGGCGCCTGTCCCGCAACGGTGCGGGGCGACTGGAATCGCCTCCTGGGCGAGTTGCCCGAACTGCCGATGCGAGAGGGCGAGGGTGGCCCGATCCTCGCGGGAGCGGCGGAGATACTGGAAGAGGCGCGCAACAGTGAGAACCCCGAGCTGTACGCGATCTTCCCCTACCGGCTGTTCGGAGTGGGCAAGCCGGACCTGGAGATGGCAAGGCGCACCTTCGAGCAGCGGCGGGTCAAGGGGAGCCGGGGCTGGCAGCAGGATGACACCCAGGCTGCTCTGCTGGGTCTGGCCCGAACTGCGCAGGAGCTGATTGCGCAACGTTTCGCCCAGAATGACCCGGGGAGCCGATTTCCCGCGTTCTGGGGCCCGAACTTCGACTGGGTGCCGGACCAAGACCACGGAACCAACGGGTTGATGGCCTTGCAGACCATGCTCATGCAGACCGACGGCAGGCGCGTCCTGCTTTTCCCGGCGTGGCCGAAGCACTGGGACGTGGACTTCCGCCTGCACGCGCCCGGTAACACAGTGGTTGAAGGCCAATTTGCAGGCGGCGAACTGCGGTCGCTGACCGTCACCCCACCCGAACGCCGGGCGGATATTGAGGTACTAGACCCCCAGTAGACGCGGTCGGTCGCCTCGGTGCATGGTCAGGTCACGGGTGTGCTCGCCGTCCAGGGCACGGGACCCGTGACTGTCTACCCGGACACCCCGCGGGCACCGGTCTCTGGACGGCGAGACCACCCCGCGGCTGGCGGGAAGCCAACCGCGGGTACTCAGGGCCTGGACATCCCCGGATGTCTCATGGGGCGAGAGTGACCGTGCCCCAGCGCTGGGGGCCTTCGAGGATCCGGTTCTTTGATGCTGGCCAGGCCGCCGACAGGCGATGCCCCAGTGGCGTCCCCTGCAATGTCAGCGCAAGCTTCCACGATTGGGCTGCCTGCGGCGCTCCGCCGATTGCTGCGGAGGGGATAAGCGCCTCGATGACGACGCCCGTGTCATCCACTGCGACCGCGCCGGATACCCGGGTATCATCGTAGATCGTGTTCGGGATAGCGCCGCGTTTCCACTCACCCGCGTATAGCCGCCAGCCCTGATCAGTCTGCGCGGGTGTTAGCCAGAACTGGTGGGAAGTGTTCCCCCAGGCGGACGCGGAGAAGTCCCTGTCGATGAACACCTCGGCGCAGGTGAGGTCCCAGAAGTCCCTGGGGTCCCCTGTCTGCATGTCCGCGCCCGGCATGAAGCATGCGATATGTAGGCCGTCGGGGGACCAGGCAAGGCGCGCTTCGAAGGGGGCGGTAAGGTCGGACCTCTCCAGGAAGCGGCTGTCCAGGGCAGGAACGACGGCCCAGTCGGACAGGTCGCCATCAGGCTTCAGTTCCGGGGCTTGGGGGACCGCCAGTCTTTCCGGTCGCAACCAGACCACCTGCTTCAGCCCTCCGGCAAGCTCAACCGTGGCAGGCACCGGCTGATCGATTGCCCCGGCAGCCTGATAAGTGGCCTCCAGCGCGTTGCCCGGTCGCGGGGCTTCCACAACGATGCGCCCGTGGTCTTCGGCCACCGAGATGCCCAAGATCTCCCGGTGGGCCTCAAGGCGCAGGCGCGACGCTCCACCCGGCACGAAGGGCTCGCTCTCCGGCCGCACTGCCGGGAGTACTTGCAGTTGCGGATGCCAGGCGCGTGACCAGCCCTCTCCACGC
>JAGPGE010000344.1 GCA_018056145.1 Armatimonadota bacterium | reverse complement strand
GACCTGGGCGGTGTAAGGGCGGGCTCCTCCAATGAGGTGCGGGATGTGCGCGACGTCCAGCGCACAGGGCCCCGCACAGAACCACTGTCATCGCGGCGGGTGGCACTGCTTCCTGCGCAGCCGAAACAGTGGTCGTGGCGCCGAAGCACTCCAGACAGGGCCCGGTGTCGCGCCCGTGCGACGGCAAAGGCAAACGGCCAGCGCGCGCGGCCTACACACGGGGGAAACTCAGGCGGGCGCGTCTCACCGTCCCGAGACGACGAACTCCCGGTACGCTTCCGGGTTCTTCCCCTCACCGATCCCCGGAGTCAGCCCCATCCAGTACCCCCGCCCCTGCCCGTCGTTGTCATTGGCGATGAAGTTCACCGCGATCACTTTCCCCGGAAGCGGGCGGGCAATCCCAAGCGCATCCCAGGTCAGCAACGCCTCGTAACGCGTTTCGTTCCCCACTCGCCTCACTGCCACTGGCCCGGTGGGATGCGCCCCACCTAACGGGTAGCTGGTGTACGCCCGGGCGTTCCCGGACTCATCCACGAGTCCTACCTCGCGGTCATCCGGCCCGAACTCCTCCGCGCTGTCGTTCAGCGGGTCAATGGCAATCTGAACGCTGTCCGACATCCAGTGCCCCAAGCCTGTGACGGGCACCGCGTGGGCGTCATCAGTCACCGCAGCCGCGAAGTGCAGGCCCCTCTCATCCGCCGCGAACCACGCGCGAATGCTAAGGTCCGCCGGTCCGCTCCAGCCAACGTTCGGGTCCGGCGGCAGCACGTCTTCGCGCCTGTCCACGACGAATGCCTCCAGAGCCTGCCATTCGGACAGATCGCCATCCACGCTGACCCCCGCAGGCGGTAGGGGCATGGGCGTCGCCAGCCGCGAGACTGTGCGTTCCTGCTTCCGGTCGCCTGAAGTCACGGTAACCCGCGCCTTGTCTGCTCCTTCCGGGAAGGGCACGCGCAGACGCACGGGATCACCAGATTCCGGCACGGTCATCTCCCGCTCCGCACCGTCCACCGTGACCGTGACCGTCTCCGCCTTCCCTGCCCGGTTTGCCAGGAGCAGGCCGATGTCGTCGGCGGTATCCTGGAATGCCAGGCGCAGTTCCACCGGAACCGCCACGCGGGCACCCATTTCCTCTAGGAAGGCGGGGTTCTCGCCGACTTCGCGCAGTGGAAGCACCCAGTAGACGGGGAGCCGGCCGATCTGCACGCCGCGCGACGGGTCTGCGATACGCCCGAGCATCCCCGTGTACCAAATCCCCGCGGGCGCATTGTCGGGCGGGGTGATCGCCGCGGTTTCGCCGTCACTCCACCAGACCACCACCAGTTCGTCCCGCTCCTTGCTGGCGAAAGTGAAGCGGCGGATCTCCGGCGTCACATCCACCGCATTCACCGGCTCTGTCCCGTCGAGCACCCATGCGCAGGCGGCGTAGGCCATCGCAGCCGGCAGCGGGAACATGGGCCGGCCGCGCAGCAGACCGTACTCATGCCCGCCCTCATTGCAGCCAACCTGGGTGAAATACGAGAACTTCTCCATCCCCGGCACGCTCTTGCCCGTGATGAGCGCCTGGGTGATGCAGGCGGCGAAGTCCAGCGAGTAACTGCTGAGGGGGTCGGCGGTGGCCTGCACACCCCAGCCGAGTTCGCCCACCCACATGCGCCGCGGGCGCCCGAACTCTTCCATCATGTCCAGCGCGGCCCGGCACTTCTCGGCCATCCGGTTATTGGTCGGCCAGCGCGGGTGCAGACCGGGCCCGAAATAGCGCGGCGAAGCGTACGGGTGTCCGGTGTACAGGTCCAGGCAGTCTCCCGCCTTCGCCATGACCGCCCGGGAATACCGCAGGCCGCTGTCGAAATCCCCGCCGCTCACATCCAGACCCGTCACGAGCACCTTCGGGTTGCCCGCCTTCGCCCCGGCATGTCCGCGCCGGAGCAACTCGGCGTAGTAATCCACACCCTCTTCGAAACTCAGACCGGGGTGCTGCCAGCAGGTGAGGTCCGGTTCATTCTGAATCTCCAATGCGGTGATGTAGTCGCCGTAGCGCGCCGCAATATCCCGCACGAAGCGCTCCCACTCGTCCATGAGCGCGGGGTCCACGAGGGTCCCCAGGCTCGGCTTGTCCGGAACATTCCACGCCGCCCAGTTCGGGGCAATCGCCTCCACGGTATACAGCGTCGACATGCCGTGCTCGACCGCAGACTGGATTCTGGGGTCCAGGTGGCGCTCCCAGAGCACCTCGCCCCTGCGCGGTTCGACCCAGCGCCAACCCGGGCCAATGCGCACCGACTTGGCCCCCAGGCGTTCGGCGGCTTCCATGTCCTGGATGTGCTGCATGCCGAAGTAGCTGTGCGGCGCGAACTGGCCCCAGTAGCGGGGTTCGGGCACAACCGCGAGGCCGCTCACTGTTTCGCTGGTGCCGCCCGTGCCGGCATCCGTCATGGTCGCCGCGATGCGCCAGTAGCCGATGTCCCCCGTTGGCACGGGAACATCCACCTGTTGCGCGTCCCACCCGGCCACCGTGATGTCGCGAGACAGCAGGACTTCCGGCTCTCCGCCGATTGCCTGCCGGGACACGCTCAGGCGGCAGGCGGCAGCCTGCTCAAGACGGTTAACCACCCGGACGGAGTAGGTGGACGGCTCCCCCGGGAAGGCAATGCCCGATGGAGTCCCCGGCGAAATCTCGGAAGTCCAACGGCCGGCCTTTTCCGGGTCATCCACCACCATGAACAAATCCGACGCCAGGATTTCCGCCTGATCGGGTCCCCGTGCCGCTGCGAAGAGCACGACCCGCAGCGGGAAATGGAGCAGCCCGTCATTCGCGCCGCCCCAGTGGTTTCCGAAGCTCTCGGGAACGATGGGAATCTCCACCCGTGTCCACTGGCCCGGGGTCACATGGAAGCCGCCGGCATGCTCCTGCTCGGTTGCATCCCGCACACGGATCATGCCCCAGGAGCGGTCCACCATCTTGATCCAGCAGCCCACCGCGCGGCATTCGGGGATGCGCCCGTACCACTTGACGCCGCCGTAGCGACTCTCCCCCGCGAATGAGACCTGGCTGCGCACGGACAAGCCGCGCTCAGGGTCCTTGGTTAGGGACAACTGTGTGGCTGCGCCGGGAAACTCGCCGCCATCCTCCGCTCCCCAGCCCGTGAGCGTCTGGGCGGTGTCGAGGAGCACAGCCACGGGTTCGGCCTGGACGCAGGGGACGACTGCGAGAGCGGCAATGAGAGCCAGCACGAGGCGAAGCATTCCGGAAGCCTCCGGCGGTTCGGAATTGCGCCAGTCTGGACAGGCATTTCACCGGGAGAGTGCGGATGGCCTTCGTCTGGCAGCGCAGGCTCCCGAACCGTCGGACTGTATGGCGGACCGTTGCAGGAGGGCTCCGGGGCGCCTGTACCCGGTTCAGGGAGCGATGCCGTCGATAGGTACAGCCACGCTGTCGCCCCGCCTCCCCACTTGCAAGGCCGGGCAGGCTGGTTTACAATCTGCCGCGGCTGATTGATTACCCGAGGCAAGGGCCCGGCGCGTTCCACAATACCGCCGGGCCGGCTTTCATGACTGGATGAGACGTTGCATGGAACTGGCTCCCGGACAGCATGTGTTCTTCGCCGGCATCGGCGGGATCAGCATGAGCGGGCTCGCACACGCTCTGCTGGACATGGGGTTCGCCGTCTCCGGCTCGGACCTGTCCGAGGGCCCGGCGCTGGACAATCTCAGGCAGGCAGGCGCGAAAGTGTACGTCGGTCACAATGCCGCGAACATCGCCGGCGCGGACCTGCTCGTGCGCACCACCGCGGTGCTCGATGACAGCCCGGAGATCCGCGCGGCCGGGGAAGCCGGCATCCCCATCCACCACCGGTCCGAACTGCTTGCCTGGATGTGCCGCGACCGCGTGGGCATCGGGATCACGGGCACCCATGGCAAGTCCACGACCACTGCGATGGTGGCCACGATTCTCCTTGAACTCGGCCTTGACCCCATGGTGTTCGTGGGCGCCGAGTCCCCGAGACTTGGCGGCAACTACCGCCTGGGCAAGGGCAGGCACATCGTCTTCGAGGCATGCGAGAGTGACCGCAGCTTCCTGAACTATGTGGGTTGCTCGCAGGTGATCACCAGCGTCGAGGCCGACCATCTCGATAACTACAAGACCTTCGACGCCGTGAAGGACGCCTTCGCGAGGTTCGCCGGCATCGCCGACCCTGAGGGCTTCATCGTCTACAACGTGGAGTCCGCCGATGTGCGCGACGTGGTCAGCAGTGCCCCGGCGCGCCTCATTCCGTACGGGCTTGCACCAGACGCGCAACTGTCAGGCACGTGCATCCAGGTGGGCCCGTCGGGAACGCGCTTCGAACTGCTGATCGACGGGCAACGCGCTGGTGTGGTCCATATCAAGCCCGTAGGCGAGCACAATGTCCGCAATGCCCTGGCCGCTCTCGGCGTCGCCCTGGGTTGCGGGCTGGACATGAAAGCGGCGCGTGCGGCCTTGGCGACGTACGAGCCCATCGGCCGCCGCTTCCAGCACATCGGCTCGAAGAACGGGCTGTGTGTGGTGGATGATTACGCCCACCACCCAACCGAGGTCCGGGCGGTTCTCGCGGCTGCGCGATCCGTCCATCCGGGCCGGATCATCGCCGTATTCCAGCCCCATCTGCGCAGCCGGACCCGCGACCTCCTGGCTGAGTTTGGCGGATCCTTCGCCAATGCCGACCTGGTAGTCCTGACAGACATCTACCAGCCCCGAGAAGACGGGCTCGCCGACTTCGATATCGCTAATCTCGTCCGAGCCATTGAGGATTCCGAGCCGGGCAAGGAAGTCGCCCTGGTCCGGGAAATGGCGGACGTGCCGGAGTATCTCGCGCCACTGCTGTCAGCGAATGACCTGGTGCTCACCATCGGCGCGGGGGATATCGTGAAGATCGGGCCGGCGATCCTGGCCGCGGCCCACTGACCGCCGACACGCCTGTCGTCCAGTGACCCACCCCAGTCGCAGCCTTGTGTCAAAGCGCGGAGGGCATTGTGATGGCAACCACCTACGACACATACCGGCGCGAGCCGCGAGGCGCCTCAGCCAACATGGTGCGGCGTCAGATCCGGCGCTTTCTCTGCCCCGCCGCACTCGTCGTCCTGGTACCCGCCGTTATCGGCTTCCTGGGATCGGACGCCCTCGCGCTCAGGCAGGTCCGCGTGTCATCCACGGACGCCGCGCTGGAGAAGGAAGTGTGCGAATACCTGTCCGTTCCAGAGCGCGCCAACACTCTCTTCTTCCCTACCCGCAGCCTGGCCGAACAGGCCCTCAAGTGCCCTCGCGTCAAATCGGCACGAGTAGACCGTGAACTCCCACATGCCATGGTGGTGCATGTGAAGCCACGCATACCGGCCTTCGCGCTCACCAGTGGGCCGAACTACGTGATGGTGGATGAGGAGGGCGTCCTCCTTTTCCAGACCCACGCCCCCGGAAGGCAGTACCCGCGCGTGGATGACCGGAGCAGCGCGCCACGGATGCTCGGCGGGAAGCTGAACGAGCAGTGCCTGGCCACGGTCCTCGCCTGCATCGTGGGGGCGCGGCAGGCGAAGATGCAGCCGGGCTTCATTCTAGACCTGGGCACCGCGTACGACTACCGGATGCTGACCCAAGGCAGGACACCTGTTCTGCTGGGCGGACCGGACAACATGGTGCGCAAGGTGATCATCGCCGGGTCCACCGAACAGCACCTTCGAAAGCGCGGCGCGCGGGCCGAGTACATCGACGTCACTGTAGTGACGAACCCCAGGTACAAGCTGCGCAGAGGAGACCGGCGGGCGCCGTAGGGACTGCGCGCGGCTGGTACTGCTTCTCGAAGCAGTACCCGTCGCAAGAGCACGCCAGGCGAGGCGTGGCGTGGCAGCCATGCCGAACCGAGAGGACTGGCATCGCGGTTCGCAGTCGTTAGCGAAGCGGGTGCCCATACCCGGTTCCGCATTGGCCCCCAGCAGCGATACTCTACAGATCCTTCACCTCAACCACCAGCCCCTGCAGCGCTTCGCCGAGCCTGTTCATGGCCAGCCACGGCTTGTCTGCCCACTGCGCGCCGTAGATCAGCAGCCACGGCTGATCGCTGTCGCGCCACTCGGCGCCGGGAGACAGCGTCGGTGGGAAGTGCAGACCCCGCCGGGCGTCCGGATGCTGGCCGCCTTCGGGCGAAAGCCAGAACTGGCTGGTGATGTGCTCGCTCAGCGGCACCGTGCCGAAGACCAGCCCCACCTGATCATCCTGCCAGGCCCCGCCCTGAAGCGCGTAGTAGTTGGGCACATGATGGGTCTCGGACGCGGGAACGTCACCCTCTGCACTGCCCCCGATTAGCCCGTTCAAGTAGAAGAAGTATCCCTTGAGCATGAAGGACCGCTTGTCCACGCTGTCCAGACACTTGATGGAATCCAGCCGCGCCAAGAACCAGTTGGCATTCGCGGGAACGATGATGTCGTGCGAGACCTGGAAGGGCGCGGCGACGCTACGCTGGGCCTCCTGCTGCCCCTCTTCATCGACGGC
>JAGPGE010000343.1 GCA_018056145.1 Armatimonadota bacterium | reverse complement strand
CGACGTGCGCTACGCCGAGGGCGAGTACAACCACCCAGGCGAGGAAGACTGGCGGCTGTCCATCTCGCCGGGTGCGCGACACTGGCGCAATTGGCTCCCCAGCACGTACTACTGCTCCCACGCGCTAGCGCCGCTCATGTGCATCACCGATACCATGCCGGTGAGCGTCAATGCCCTGGCGATCACTGAGGAGCGCACCCAGTCGCCGCATACGGTGAAGGTGTCGGATGCGGGCAGCGTGATCCTGGCGCGCATGGACAATGGCGCGGTGTTCCGCATCTGGGGCCTGATGATGAGCTCCATCCACCGGGTCAAGTACGAGGTGCACGGAGACCGGGGGTATATTGCCACCTGCGAACCTGACCACTGGAGCCATGTGCGCATCCACCATGAGCCGTGGTTGCGCGCGGAGGATGATGAAGGCGACCGGACCTACCAGGCAGACTGGCCGGAGCATGGGGACCTCGCGCGGGCGGCGGGGCATGGTGGCGGCGACTTCTGGATGAACTTCCACTTCGCCAACGCGATCCGCTCCGGAGAGCCACCCTATCTCGACGTGTACCGGGGCGTGTCCATGGCTGCCGTTGGAATCCTCGGCTGGCGCTCGTGCCTGGAGGAGGGCAAGCCCTTCCGACTGCCGGACTTCCGCGACGAGGCCCAGCGCGAGGGAGTGGAGGACGACCACTGGTCTCCGTACCCGGAAGATGCCGGGCCGGGCCAGCCGCCGCCGTCAATCCGCGGGTTGATCGAGCCGTCTGCGGAGGCTCTCGCTCATGCGCGCGAGGTCTGGCAGAGGCACGGCTACCGGGGTGAGTAAGTGAACGACCTGGAGCGCTTCAGAGCGGTGGTGCACTTTGAGCAGCCTGACTATGTGCCGATATTCGGCTTTCCCGGGGCGCCGGGGATGAGTTGGGGCTGCATGCGCTTGACCTATGAACGGCTGCTCGCCACCGGTATGCCTGACATCGGCGGCAGCTTCCACGGCTGGCAGTACCACAACCCCGAGGGCTGGATGCGCTACTGGGGCACCACGGGGCCCATCGCGATCGACTTCGGGCTCTCGTGGGGCGCGGAAGGGTTTCGGTCCACGAGGCGTGTGGAGGACGGCTTCGAGATCATCGAGTGCGAGGACGGGTCGGTGACCCGGCAGGTCATCGACAATGACGTCACCTACAGCATGCCGGAGTTCGTGCGCTATCCGGTGCGCGACCGGGACTCCTGGGAGCTGTACAAGGCGCGACACACGCCCACGCAGTTCATGTCCGCGGAGGACATGGAAGCCAATTGCCGGCGGTTCGACCAGCGGGACAGGCCGCTGTGCATCGGGGCCAGCGGGGGGTACGGGATGGTGCGCGGATTGATGGGCCCGGCCGCGGCCAGCCTTGCCTTCTACGATGACCCGGAACTGGTGCACGACATGGTGGGCTGGCAGTTGGAGCGCGTCCGGCAAGATGTTTTCCCGCTCATCGAGCGCCTGCGGCCGGAGATCGTAGCGATGGGCGAGGACCTGTGCTACAACCACGGGATGCTGCTGTCACCCGCGCAGTTCCACGAGTTCTTTGGGCCGCATTATGAGGCAGTGTGCGACTGCGCCCATGCAAACGAGGCGGACCTGGTAGCGGTGGACACGGATGGCAACGCCATGGAGTTCACGGCCCTCGCGGTGTCATACGGCGTGAATGGCATGTACCCGTATGAGGTGAAGGCGGGCAACGACCTGTTCGCTTTGAGGCAGCGGCACCCCGACTTCGTGCTGTTCGGCTGGCTGGAAAAAGAGAGCGTCAACGCGGGCAATGAGGGCATGATCGAAGCGGAGATCCTGAGCAAGGCACCGCCGCTGCTGGCACGGGGAGGGTACTTTCCGAATGGAGACCACGGCATCCAGCCGCTGGTCACCTTCCCGGCCCTGTGCAAGTTCATGACATTGCTGCACGAGGTCTGCAACAACCCCGAAGGTGAATTCCCGCGGATGTGACCGCGAGGTATCCTGTGACCGCGGCCGGGTCCGGCTTACTCGGCCTCCCAGGTCAGCGCGGCGTACTGCGCCAGTTCGCTCAAGCGGACTTCGACTCCGTTGGGTATCGAGTGGAACTCAACTGCCGGCTCGCCTTCGGGGTAGTGCAGCTTCGCGCTGCCCGCACGCAGGGAAACCCCCGGCAGGCTTAGCCGGATGACCAGGTCCTTCGCCGGAACGCTGTGTTCCTGCGCCTGTTGCTCAAGCTCGGGAAGGTCCGGGTGCAACTCCGCGGCGTAGTTGATGAGATGGAGGGCGATGCGGTTGCCGCTGCGGGTGAGATTGGCGCAGACTAGATCGGCGCCCTGGCCGGTGATCTCAAGGCAGCGGCTTTCGGGGAGCAGCGGCTGGAGAAGCTCGAGGATGGCCTCTTCATCCGGGCCGACGGGTTGGTTCATTGGGGCCACGCTGAGCCCGCGCGCGGCGGAGGTCTTCACCCACCAGCCCTGCTCCAGCATGTTTTCCAGTTCGTAGCCCTCCTGATACGGGTACCAGACGCCGGCGCCTTCGGACTCCGCGGCCCCGAAGACCTTGCCCCCCTTGTCCTGGAAGCGGTTGCTCAGGAGGTTTTCCACGATCTGCTGTTTCTCCTCGTCCCAGACGCCGAATCGCACGTTCCTGAACCACGCGGCACCGCCGTGGTTGCGGAAGATAATGTGCACATTGGCGCTGCGCATGGGCCGCTCGTCCGCAATGATGGTGCGCGAGAACTGCCAGTCGTGGGTGCCGGTGTCGAAAGTGGCCACCTGGCCCCAAAGATTCGAGCCGTCAGCGCGAGTGAAGTCCACGTATAGGGAGTAGTTGCTGTCCCGGCTGCCCGTGACCGCCTCGGACTTCGACCAGCCCTCAATGGCATACTTGACCGGTTCGGTGTGGTTCAAGATCACGTTCTGCGAAGCGCCTAGCTGCTTGACTTCGAACAGCTTCTCCAGGGAGTAGTACACCTTGCCCTTGCCCAGGTCGCGGCTGGTGCGCAGTTCCTCGCTCACCGGGGCAATGGCGAACTCAGGGCGGTCTTCGCGAGGCCGCCAGTCGGGGGTGAGAGTTGCCGTGTCATCGCCCATGACGAGCGCCTGCCCACCGTCGCGGAGGTACTGGTCAACCGCGGCGCAGGCTTGGTCGCTGAGCACGCGGCTGTCCAGGAGAACCAGGGCCGGCAGGTCACTCAAAGCCTCGGCGGTCAGGCCCACATCGGAGACGATCCGGTACGGGATGTGGCGCTTCATGAGTGCCTGGGTGAATGCGTACAACTGGGTGCGCGAGGCGCTGCTGAGAAGGTACGACTTCGCCGAGAAGAGCAGGCCGACTTCGGCGATCTCCCGGGCGCCCGTGAGTGCGGGTTCCAGGTCCCGCGCGGTGCGGAAATAGGCTTTGACGAGGTCCTGGTGCTCCCTGAGCAGGTTCCCGGTGCCGGGGCCTCCGAGTCCCAACCAGGAGACCGCGCCTTCGCTGATGATTTCGCCCAGTGTGACGCGGACCCGGTCGGCGGCCATGCGCCCGTGGTGGATGGTGCCCTTCTCGTCGGGCAGGAGGTGATAGGTGACGGACATCGCAACCGGTTCGTGATCCGGCCGGCGTGAGAGAACGTGGGCCAACTTGAGCCAGGGGACCTGGGTGCTCGCGGGCGGGAATGGTCCAAAAGTGGTGCCCTCGATGCACATCAGGTCGAAGTGGTCGCCGTATGCCCACTGGTAGGTGCTGCCATTGTCGTGATGCCAGGTCCCGTCGTTGGCGAACGCCGGGTTGATCTCCCGCGCGGCGGTTTCCAGACCCTTGAGGAACGCCATCACGCGCTGGATGCGGAACTCGCGCAAGAGCATGCGCACCCGCAGGTCCCCGGAGTTCGAGGCGGCGGGCAGGTCCAGAGCTCCCACGCCGTGCCCGGGCGCCCAGTCCGCCCACGCGGCCTTGCAGTGGTCGCAGAAGCAGTTTTCGTAATGGGACGCGAAGTCGATGTGGCAGCCGTCGTAGCCGTCTCGGGCCTTCTTCCGGAACTCCTCCTGGGAGCGCTCGATCCACAGGGGGTTGTTGATGCAGGCGGTCCAGCCATACTGCCCGACGGTGGGGAAGAGGGGGTCGAAGGGCCGAGCGAAGGAGCCGTCTGCATGGACCGCCGCCATGGTCCTGATGCGGTCTTCGGGCAACCAGCGGCTGTCCATGTAGTTCATGGTGAACCACGTGCGGGTCCGTAGACCTGCCGCGTGAGCCAGTTCCGGGTTGACGCCGGTGACGCAGTTGACGCCGTTCTGCGCCCACATCTCCAGGCTCTCGGCATCGGCCGGAAGGCCGGAAATGAAGAGCTCGCGCACCTGCCCGGGACGCCAGAAGGCCGATGGATCGTCCTGGGCGACCACAGGCGTGAGCGCGATTGTGAGTGCGATGACCGCGAATGTGATCACTGTCAAGCTATCCATCGGTGTCTCCCTGTAGCCCATGTGGCTGATTGGCAATGGTCGAGATTGCCTCGCCTGCCGCGGCGTGGGTGCCTACGGCACTTGGAGTGTGACCGGGTCCGGGAAGGACACAGTGACGTCCAGGTGCAGCCTGTCGTCGGCGAAGACGTCTCTCCCGGGGTCTTCCATAACCGCCGGGAAGCGGATCTCGAAGACCTGCTGCTCCCACTGGCGCAGGTCCTGAATGACCACATCCGCCGCAGCCCGGAACTGTATGGTCATCGCTTCGGGCGTGCCTTTGGCGACCTCGATCTTCGCTCCGTCCCCGCGCCAGAGCTGGAAGTTGCGGGTGCCCTGCTCCTCGGGCATCACCACAACCTCGGGGTCGTTGTCAGGGCGCGAGACTACGATCTCCCTGCCGGCGAACAGGGCCACCGGCAGGAGCACTGAGACCTGCACCCCACTGAGCTTCATATCCGCGCCCATGGCGAGGTCGTAGGTCAGGTTCGCGCCTTGCGGCAGGGGCCGTACCGTCTCGACGAACCTGATGGCGGCCCCGGCGGTGGTGTTGGGGATCGGCAGAGCGCCTGTGACTCGCTTGCCGGCATTGGCGGAAAGACTGCTTATCTGCCCGGTGGCGCTCTTCTGAGGCGCGTGTTGCCAGTTGGGTCCGTGGGCGTTGAGCTCAATGACGCCCGCGTCCACACCGCCCCTGGAGATGGTGATCAGGCCCGTGGGGTCCAGCTTCAGAATACAGGTTCCCTGGGCATGTGACATGCTGTTTGCAGCGAGGAGCAGCAACGCCACCAGGCCCAACGGGATTGCGCGTAAGCGGAGGCGGTCCATTGGTTGTCCTCCCGTCGTCACATTCGCCTAAGACGGCCAGGCAGGAATGCCTGGGCGCGAGGCGAAATGAAACCAGTGAAGACTTCTAGAACTGACGATTTCGTCGGTTCGGGGCTCAAACCCTTGTTGCTGCTGGAACGGCTATCCCGCGCCGATGTTCTTACCATCATGAGCGGGCAAATCCTGGAAGTCGCAATTCACCCAATGAGACAGCCCAGCCTGCCGGCCTCGATTCTTCTCGCGCTCCTCATGTCAACCGCGGCTTTGGCGCAGGCAGTGGCTCCCTTCGAGGTTCAGGACTGGAGCATGCCGGCCAGCGAACTGGATGGCCTGGTGCTTTCCGCGCTGCGTGAGGAGGCGATTGAGCCGGCGTACCCCTGTTCGGACGAGGTCTTCCTGCGCCGGGCCTACCTGGACGTCATCGGCACACTGCCCGAGCCCGACCGGGTGCGCCGATTCCTGCAGGAGGCATCTCCAGACAAGCGCGCGCGGCTCATTGATGAACTGATTCAGCGCGATGAGTTCGCCGACTATTGGTCTCTCAAGTGGGGGGACCTCCTGCGCATCAAGGCGGAGTTTCCGGTGAACCTGTGGCCCAATGCGGTGCAGGCTTATCACCACTGGGTGCGCGAGGCGATCCGCGAGAACCGCCCATACGACCAGTTCGCGCGTGAGTTGCTGACCTCGAACGGCAGCAACTTCCGGGTGCCGCCGGTGAACTTCATGCGGGCCGTGCAGGGCCGGGAACCGTTGGCGCTGGCGGAAGCGGTTGCCCTCACATTCATGGGAACCCGCCTTGCGACATGGGATGAAGCGCGGCGAGCGGACATGGCCGCCTTCTTCTCGCGAGTCGCGTACAAGAAGACCGGCGAATGGAAGGAAGAGATTGTCACCGTCAGCCTGGATGCAAACACCCCACTGGACGTGGTGTTCCCGGACGGCACGAAAACGACCATCGCGCCGGGGGATGACCCGCGAGTCGCCTTCGCGGACTGGCTGACTGACCCGGACAACCCGTGGTTCGCGCGGAACATCGTGAACCGCATCTGGTCGTGGCTCATGGGCCGGGGGATCATCCATGAGCCCGATGATATCCGCCCGGACAACCCGCCGTCCAATCCCCGGCTTCTTGCGTATCTGGAGCGGGAGCTGGTCGCGTCAGGCTTCAATCTGCAGCACATCTACCGGCTGATCCTGAACTCGCGCACCTACCAGCAATCGTCGATCCGGCGCAGCGAGAACCCGCGCGCGGTGGCGCTGTTCGCGTATTACCCGGTGCGGCGGCTG
>JAGPGE010000342.1 GCA_018056145.1 Armatimonadota bacterium | reverse complement strand
CGCCGCAATGTCTCAGGCCGTTGCCGCGGCCTCACAGCCCGTTTCGCGGGCTGCAAGTCCACGGCCCGGCCCCGAGAGCACAGGGGTATGCAGTACGCAGACCGCAGGGTGGAGGGAATGCCCTTCGCCACCGCCCCACAGACCACCCCCTTCCGGCTGTCAGACCCCTCACCAATCCCACCCCCCCCACACCCTTGACTCAGCGCGGTCCAGCGTCTATCATCTGCCTGTTGTCCACGGTGGATGTGCGCGCGCAAGGTGACCATCACCGAAACCCGCAACGTCGCGGCCAAAGGTCGCGGCGTTTGATTTGCGCCTGGAGTTGGGATGCTGTGAAGATCGGAATCATCGGCCCGCAGGGGTCCGGCAAGAGTGCGGTGCTCGGGTGCCTGACCGGTATCGACGGCAGCGCAAGCATCGGCGTGGTTGGCGTCCCCGATCCGCGCCTGGAAGTGCTGTCGCGGATGTATAAGCCCCGCAAGACCACCCCGGCGGACATCACTTTCGCTGAGATCGGCTGCGCGTCCGCGAACAAGCTGTCGGCCATTACTGGCGCCCTGTCCCAGACTGACGCACTCGCAGTGGTCACCGGGGGCTTCGCTTACGGAACGCCCGCGGCGAACCTGGACAGTTTCCTCCTGGACCTGCTCCTCGCGGACATGAGCATGGTGGAGAACCGCCTGGCCCGCATCGAGGAGGACAAGCAGCGCGGCAAGAAGGAGTCGCAGGCCGAAAAGCCCCTCATGGAGCGGCTGCAGAAGGCACTGGCGGACGGAGTGCGGCTGGAGAATGTGGAAGTCAATGCCGATGAGGAGAAGATGCTGCGGACGTACCAGTTCGTGACCCGCAAACCCACCCTGGTTGTGGCCAATGTTGCCGAGGGTGATCTGGGCAACGGGGTGGCGTCCGGTATCGCGGAGATCGCCCGGGAGCATGGCCTGCGGAGTCTCGAGTTGTGCGCGCCGCTGGAGGGCGAGATCGCTCAGCTCACCGACGATGACCGCGCCGCATTCCTCGCGGACTACGGGCTGGATGCTCCCGCGCGCGATCGGTTCATCCGGGCTGCTTACGAACTGACCGACCTGATCAGCTTTTTCACCGTGGGGCCGGATGAATGCAAGGCGTGGAGCATCCGACGGGGCACGCTCGCTCCCAGGGCTGCCGGCGCGATCCACAGCGACATCGAGCGCGGGTTCATCCGGGCCGAAGTGGTGGCGTATGAGGACCTTGTCTCCGGCGGATCCTTGCAGGAATGCCGGAACAAGGGGCAGGTGCGGCTGGAAGGCAAGACCTACCAAGTGCGCGACGGCGATGTCATCGACTTTCGCTTCGCGGTGTGATGCGAGGGCGGTCACAAGAGGCCAACGAGGGTGGCAGTGCTTGCGGTGGTCATGATGGCCCCCGTGGTATCTCTCGTGCTCCGCGGGGCCCCGTGCGCTTGACGACGCGCACACTCCACGTCTGGTGGAGATAGGACGCGTCTTTCGTCCAGGGAACGGGCTCCGGCTGGTGTGGCGCCCATGCGACCACTGACAGGGCCGGAGGCACGCGCCTTCGGCCCTGCTGATTCCCGCGAGCGAAAGCCGGCTACTTCCCGATCAGGAGCAGGTCCAGGAACCGCATGGCGTCGCCCGGACCGATGGCGCCGTCGCCGTCCAGGTCGCAGTTGGTGTTGGTGGCCCCGCCCTGCTGGCAGGTCTTCCACGCTCCTACGAACAGCGCCTGGTCCTTCTGGTCGATCTTGCCGTCATGATTCACGTCGGCGCTGGCAAGCAACGTGACTGCCTTGACGGCGTCGATGCGGGTAAGCAACTGAGACGGCCAGGCCTTCACCAGCGTCTCGATCTTGCTGTTGGCCGTGGCGCCGGCCAGCGGAGTGACCTCAAGGCGCACGTCCTTGTACTCGTCAGGCTTGATCAGCCCGATGTTCGCGCCGCCTTCGGCCGTCACGTCAGCCGTGATGTTGTTGCCGCCGGTCAGCGCATCGTAGTACCGGACGCGCCATTTCGAGTTGCCGGCGGAACCGGAAACGAAGAAGACATCCTGTGTCGCGCCGCGGTTGAGGACACGGACGATGTAGACGCTTGTCGCGCCGGGCATTACCGGGCCGTAGGCGGACTGCCCCGAGCCGTCGGCGCCGTACTCTTTGCTGCCCACGAAACCTCCTCCCGCCGGGCCCTGGATCAGGACGTCGGGCTTGGCATCAGGCGGCGGGGCCTTGAGCTTCACCACAACTGCCTGCCACATCTGCAGCCCCGCGAAGCGCCCCATCCAGTTCATCGTCCACGTGTGGCCCTTGTCATTGTCCCAGGTGGTGCGGATATAGCAGGTCTGCTGTCCGCCCGAGGTGCTGTATCCGTAGCCCACGAACACGTGCTCGCCGCACATGAGCATGACCGGGCGGCCTGCGTTGATCTCGCCGCAGAAATCGGAGAAACGGAAGCCCTGGGTCTGTTGCCTGCCGATAACATCCACAAACTCGTCGGTGGTGGTCAGCTGAACATAGAGCTCCTCGGCCTCGTAACCCTTGTCCTCGATGAAGTCCAGCATCCCCGATGCGCCGTCGTGCTGGTAGTTTTTCGGGAACAAATTGCGCATTGCCCTGACATACGAGGCAGTCATGGGGGTTGCGTCGGAGAACTGGTAGAAGACGGTGACCCCATCGCGGTTGCCCTCGGAAACCCCCGCGCCGGGGGCCACGTTGTCGAAGCGGCTGGTCCACATGAAGTCGCCGGTGCAGTCGAAGGGCGAATGGGGCGTCCAGGGCGGGATACTGTCGAGGCACGGATCCCGCGAGGAGTCCGCGCCCGACCACCAGTCATCCACATGGCCTTTGCTGGTGCGCCCGCCGATGCCTTGGTGCGAGGCGGCAAGCGGCGATTCACCGTAGGTCGCCTCGGCCATGGTGTCAGGCCAGACGTCCTCATTGTACAGGGGGCACTTGCCGTCGTTCTCCTTGCCGGTGAACATCTTCGAGTAGCCCTTGTAATCGTAGTACCCGAAGAGGATGGCCGCCGCGGTATTGGCGCACCCGTAACACCAGGTCCAGGAGGGCACGTTCTGCAGCAGCACCGGGGTGCCCGCCGCGGTGGTCACGGGCACCGGCGGCATGGCGGAGGGTGGCCTACCACCCATCACTGCCACGCTCATGCCCGTTCCCGGCACCTCCGTGATTGTGGGCAGGGCCGGCCCGGCCTCCTGACACAGCGCCGAACCACAGAAAGCCAGCAGCGTTAGTGCAAATAGCGTCGCATACGCTGAGCGAACCTGGAAGCACATGGTCAGATCGCCTCTCAAGCAATAGCAGCGGTGCGGTGCAACGAGAACGGCCAGGGGTGGGGGATCTACCGGGCGCCCCCCGGCGATCACGAACAGTCTACCAGAACGCAGGTTCGGCAACAATACTCGCAAATTGTGAACAGGAGAGCACAGGCATGATGGAATTGATACCCATCGGCAAAAACGGGATGGCATACGCGAACGGCGGCCCCGTCACGGATGCGCCGGCGGAAGTGCTGGAGGCCTTCGGCAACATGTATGAACAGGTCGGACATGCCCCGCCATGGGTGGGCTACATCGCGCGCATCGACGGCGTTAGCGTGGGAACCTGCGCCTTCAAGAACCCACCGGCGGATGGGCGGGTGGAAATCGCGTATTTCACCTTCCCAGGATATGAGGGCCGCGGGGTCGCAACGCGCATGGCATCCGCGCTGATCGATATTGCGCGTCAGGCAGATCCGGCGCTGACCATCATCGCGCGGACCCTTCCCGAGCAGAACGCCTCCACGAGGGTGTTGTCGAAGCTCGGATTCGTGCTGGCCGGCGCGGTGGAGGACCCGGAGGATGGCGAGGTCTGGGAATGGGTGCTGCAGGATCGTGGCCAGTCGCTGCCCGGGCCCGGAAGCGCGAGGGAATCAAGGACCCACCCCAAACCGCCAGAGCCCGCTGTGACCTGCACTATGTGCAACACGATCTGGAGCGACCTGGAGAGCCTCCTAACTGACTCCAATCTCGAGGTGATCGGCTACCAGGCCCGCTTCGACCGCCCGCACGAGGGTTTCGTACTGACCACACACAACGTGGAGCGTTGCGGGACCACCATCGGCATCAGCGTGGCAAGCCTGCGGCCTTTGTACTTTGGGCCGGAGTATGCCGAGCGCAGAACCGGCTCCGGTGAGTGCCCCGGATTGTGCCTGCTGGAAGGCAATCTGGAGGAGTGCGAAGCGCCGTGCGACATGGCCTGGGTGCGCCGGGTCATTCAGTTCATGCGCAGGCACGAGCTTCCGCCCGAGTGGGTCGGACGCGACTGAAACAAAGGGTGGGGCGCGGGCTACTTCGGCCGCTGAAAGATGAGGATGTACTGGTGGTGGATATTGGACACGAACTGGTTGGGTACGCCGAAGGGATACAGGTTCTTGTTGTCCTGTGCGAGAACCGTCACTCCGCGCAGAGGAATGCCCGCTGCTTCGATGCGCTCCGCGAGATGCGCGTGGTACAGGTAGAAGCGGGGACCGTGACGGAAATCCGAGACCACGATGGCCATGTACCGACCGGTCCGCAGCACCCGCCCACACTCCGCGAACACAGCTGTGAGAAGTTCCAGGAACTCCTCATAGTCCTCCACATTGCCCAGGTCACGCCTGTCCTGGCTGTACTGCGTCGGCAGGCCCTTTGCCTCGCGCTCGGCCTGCACCTTCAGTCCCGCCTTCTTGGTGAGGATGCTCCAATACGGCGGACTGGTGACCACGAAGTCCACGCTCTCGTCGGGCATCTGCTTTAGCGTCTCCAGGGCATCGCCGACCAGGACGTCCTGGCGCACCGGTGTCAGGAGCACGCCCGACGCCTCCTGCTCAATGCGCCTGCGGGCGATCTCCGCCCACTCTTCAGACAGCTCTATCCCCACGCCGGAACGTTCGCAGTTCGCGCAGGCAATCAGCGTCGATCCGCTGCCGACGAAGGGGTCTAGCACCTTTTCCCCCGTCTTCGTGAAGAACCGGATCAGACGCTCCACGTCGAGTTCGCTGAACGTTGCCGGGTGCAGAGCCTTGAGCTTGCTGCGCGGTGGGGTCTTGCTGAACACGAAGCTGTCGTCCAGTTGCGCCAGGATCTCCTCGGCATCCTGGGCGTCGCGCGATTCCATGAGCCAGTCCGCGAAGTCCGACAGCGCGCTGGCCGCGGGTTCCGGCATGCCGGCAGCCCGGGACATCCAGAAGCTCTTGGTCTCCATGAGCCACTCGCGGTTGGTCAGGTCATTGAGCTTATTGCGGGGGCTGGTCGGCTCACTCACTCGGCGGCACTCCTCCGCTTGCGGGCTTCCCGGATGACTCCTGGGTCTGCCGCATAAGGTCGATGGTAATGTGGCTAACACCCGCCTGCATGGTGATGCGCACGGTGCGCAGATCAGGCGCCCGACTCACCGTGATCAGCAGCGCCTTGCCTGTGGGGCCGGCGCTGATCTTCTGGGGAGACTCAGGGTAGCGGCGGCGGTAGAAAGTGACCACGTCGTCGAAGGAATCGTGGGAGATGAGCTTCGCCGCCACCAGGCGCCCGGTTGAGGTCTTGATGTTCGTGCTGCCGTCATGCTTGGCGCCGGGATAGATGACCAAGTCCAGGAGCTTGAGATCCACGTCGCCCTTGAGGTCCTTGCCCGTGCGAACCGGTTCGGCTGGCGGGGATGGCTTGCGCTTGGATGCAGTGCCGGATTTCGTGCCGAGATCGGCGGCCTCAGTATCTGGCGCGGGCCTTGCAGGGTCGCCGGGAGCCGTTGCGGGAGCCTGCTCCGTGCTGGCTGAAGGCCGAGCCTTCGGCGTCGGAGCAGGCGGTGTCTTCCGCGCGCAGCCGGCGAAGATACAGAAGCACACACCCAGGAGAAGAATAGATCGGACCGTCATTTCACAGCAGCGCCCTCAGTGAGTCATCGCATGGAATTGCCGGGCCCGGTGATCTTACCACAGCGAGACGCGCCGGGCAACGCCGCGCCCGTTTTGGTCAGGAGCATCGGTTGTCTAGCATGAACGTCGGCCCCGTGTGCGGCCCGGGCCCTGTGTCCGTGGTCTCGAGGCCGGGCCGTGTGCCGTCAGGCTCCGGCAGGAGCCGTCCGCCTATAGCCCCCGGCGGAAGCCGGGGGATTCCGGACCCAGGGAAGAGCCGCCAAGCCCCAAAGGGGCGGCCGGTCCCGGTGCGCGGGGAACGGCCTGTCGCCCCCGTTCGGGGGCTCAAGGCGCATCGTGGGTCGGGAATCCAGGGGCTTCCGCCCCTGGCTATAAGCTGCCGCCCGCTTCGCGGGCTGTAAGGCAACGGCTCGGGCCCGCGAGGTGCGGGATGTCATCGCCGTCCAAATGACAGGGCCCCGCACCCAGGGGAGATGACACCGTGGGGCGCCGCACCCATGGGGAACGACACCGTGGGGCCCCGCACACATGGGAAGCGACACCGTGGGGCCCCGGCGGCTCGACGACGCCGACACCCCACGGCTGGACCGGTGGCGACACGCCGCGGCTGGACGACGCCGACACCCCACGGCCAAGGGCAGGGGCCATTCGCAATCAGGTGCGGGATGTCATCG
>JAGPGE010000341.1 GCA_018056145.1 Armatimonadota bacterium | reverse complement strand
GTTCCCTGAGCCTCGCGGCCAGAGCGTCGGCGCCGGCGGTCCCGTCCATGCGGTCGATGAACTCCCGAGCGACGCTGGCCCGTTCGTCTCCATCCGGGGCGCCGAGATTGCCCAGTGCACGGATCAGCCGGTGCGCTGTGAGCGGATCCACGCGCCTGCATATATCGGTGGCCTGTTCGGGACCCGCCATTGAGATAATGATGGCGGCCTTCCGCAGTTCCGGCGACATGGTGTCCCGGGCACCGGTCGTCTGATCCTGCACGGCGCTTTCCGGCGCCTCCACTGCGAGGTCTGCCATGGGCTCCTCCGGCCACTGTTCTTGAGTTCTCGTGGCTGGGCATCGGCCCGTGCCGATGCGCCTTGAGCTGTGGCGCGCCACCAGTCTCCAACCCCGAGGCAACCTGCCCGTTACAAGCGATCGCTCAAGTTCAGGTCCGGCAGGCCGTTGTTCAGAGCAATGGTGACCACCGCCTAACCCCAGGAGACAGACCGCAATGATTTCCGAATCCAGCGCGCGGCCCGCTGATAACGTTCTGCAGCGCATTCCTCCGTTCCCGACAGCCCTTGTCTCGATCCTGCACAGTTGCGCGGCCAATGATCCCAGCGTCGCCGACATCGCCCAGTCGGTGTCCATGGAGGAGGTCCTTGCGGCGAAGGTGGTGCGCGCGGCGAACGCAGCAGCGCTCGCGCCGGTCCACCCCGTGGACAATGTCGCTGATGCCGTCTCGCGCTTGGGGGCGTCGGCCATCCGCGGGATGGCCTCGGCGTATTTCCTCGGCAACGTGTTCTCCGGTGCGTTCTCGCAGTCCGGCCTGGATCGCGAGTCCCTTTGGCGGCACAACCTGGCGGTGGCTGCAGCAAGCGCCGGCGCGGCAGGTCCGGGCACGGAACGCGCGAATGCCTACTTCGCGGGCCTCATGCACGACGTGGGGAAGATGATCCTCGCCTCGGAGATCGGCCAGGCGTACTCCGACTGCATCGCCGAGTCCCTCGCGACAGGGAAGGACCTGTACCTCGTCGAGCGTTCCCGCCTGGGCGTCGACCACGCCGAGATCGGCGCGGATGCCGCGGAGGAATGGAATTTCGCGCCCGAACTCGTGGAGGCCATCCGGCGGCATCATCAGATCCTGGGCGCCGGCCTCCTGCAGCCCCTGGCATCCCACGTGCTTGTGGGGAACCAGGTGGCCAATGACATGGGCATCGCGCTCATCACCCGGGCTTCCGCGGATGCCGCCATGACTGTGACCACGATGACCACAAGCATCGGCGCGGGGATCATGTCCCGGGCGCGCTGGGCACTGACCAATGAAATGCCGCGGATCGAGGCGATGCTGCGATCGGTGGTCTGACGGGCAAGGCCTAGAAAGCGTGGACAAAGTGTCGAAAATATGTTGAAAATCCTAAAGAAGCGTCTGCCTGTGCCGATAGTACCGTTGATAGCGGCCCCCGACTCTTCCACAAGTGGCTCGGAGTGAGGGCCGCAGTACCACCAATGGCGCAAGGGCACCCCGGACCACAGCGTACGCACCGCCCGGCGCACGGTGCGGAAAGCTGCCGGGAGGCGCCGTCCAGGCCTTGACAGGGGGACGCTTCTCATGGCCTACGCCACACGAGCACTTGTCGTGGAAGATGATGATGCCTTGCGGGAGTTGACGGCTGAGGTTCTGTCGCGCGACGGCTGGGAAGTGGATAGCGCGGCGACGGGGGCAGACGCACACAAGCGGGTGATCGAGGCTGACTACAGCCTGCTGGTCCTGGACCAGCGGCTGCCCGATGCTGACGGGGTGGAGTTGCTGCAGAAGCTCCGGGCCGACGGGTACGATGGCCCGGCGGTGATCGTCACGGGCTTCCCCACCGTGGAGCGCGCAACCGCCGCGCTGGGAATGGCGGCCACGGACTACCTCGGCAAGCCCCTGGAACCCCGGCAGTTGGTCCTCATCGGCCGCAGAGCCCGGGAGGGCCATTCCGGCCATCAGTGGAAGTTCCTCTGGAAGTCCATTGAGAGGCGCCACGGGTTTCGGCACGTGGTCAGCTGCAACCAGGAGGCCCGGCGCTGCTACATCCACGCAGCCCGGGTGGCGGACAGCACCGCTCCCGTCCTGATCGAGGGCGAGACGGGCACGGGCAAGGAGTATCTCGCCCGGGCGATTCACTACATGAGCCCCCGGGCCGATGCGCCATTCGTGGCCCTCAATTGCGGCGCGGTGCCCGATACCCTCCTGGAGAGCGAACTGTTCGGCCACGAGAAGGGCGCCTTCACCTCGGCCACCAGCGCGAAGGCCGGCATTTGCGAGATGGCGCACCGGGGGACGCTCTTCCTGGACGAAGTGGGAGAACTCAGTCCGGCCGCGCAGGTGAAACTTCTGCGGTTCCTGCAGGAGCGCAGTTTCACCCGTCTTGGCGGGCTGAAAAGTGTGGATGTGGACGTGCGGGTGATCGCCGCAACGAACCGCGACCTGCTGGATGCCGTGGCGCGGGGCCAGTTCCGAGAAGACCTCTACTATCGCCTCGCGGTCATGCCCATGTACTTGCCGCCCTTGCGCGAGCGGCCGGAGGACGTGGCCCTGTTCGCGCGCCACTTCCTGCGCGACATCCGCAAGGAGCTAGGCCGCGGCCCGGCCGAGTTTTCGGACGAAGCCATCCGCATACTCCAGGGCCACCCGTGGTCCGGGAACCTGCGAGAACTGCACAATGTCATCCAGCGCAGCGCCCTGCTCGCACCCGGAGCGGTCCTGGGAGCGACGGACGTGTTCCTCGGCGGCGCCAATCGCCCGCTGCCCGAGAGCCGGCGCCAGGCCACGCTGCCATTCGGGGACGAGCGAGTAATCCGCACGGGCGGCATGATCCGCTCCGGCGGGAGCGAGTCCTTCGCCCTGAGCCGCGAAGCCTCCTCATGATGCCCCGGAACCCGGTCGTCACCGGCTGATCTCGTAGTACATGGTTCTCGCATCGGGGCCGATGGTGAAGCTCAGCTTCCCGTCGGCCCTTTGTGCCGGCACCTGCCCAAGCACGCTGCCGTCCGCGCCGATGGCCTTCACGGTCAAGCCGTCCACGCTGGTTCGGATGGAAATTCGCCCGCGCACCGGGTCAATGAGTATCGGTCCGGAACCGTCGGCGACCTTCTTCTTGCGCAGCATGTTGTACCGGAAGCCGGTGTTCTCGGCCCTGCCTACCGCCGCCAGAAGCAGTTTCGAGGATCGGGCGATTGGCTCGTCCGTGAGCGAAGATAGGGCAATGGTCGCGAACTTCGTCTCGCTGTCCACCGTCATGTCGCCGGTTTGTTGCGGGCCGGCTTCCCGCAGGAAACCGAAGACCGCCTGGCTCCGGGGCGAATCCACCTTGCCGACGCGCTGCGGAATGTTGCGGCTGATCTGGCCCGTATCGGACACCCGCACGTCGTCCGGGACCTCTGATGGCTCACTGCTCTCGACGACCCGGTTGTAGCCTTCGGGCCGGGTGAAGAGCGCGGTGTCGAACCGGTTGATCTCCGACAGGCCGCGATATGCCGGGGCATTCCACGGACCGGGTGACTGGGCACTCACCGCCAGGCCTTCGGGAATGTGGATCGCCACCTTCTCGCGGGCCGGGTTCACGTCGCCCCGCCGGTAGATCAGCGCGCAGTGGGCGAAAAGGCCGAAGCGGGCGGGGTCGTTGAAAGTCTCGAATGCCCCTGAAATCCGATCGATGGGCACCGCGGAACTGTGCCGGTATGTGTAGACCGTGAGCCCGTTCCACTCCTGGAACGCGGAGATGGCGGCGATCCAGACGGGGAGTTCGGCGCGCCACTCATTGGGCCACGGCTCGTCCCACTCGCTCACGAAGAACGGCTTGCCCACCACGCGCTGGAAGCCGAGACCGTCGAAGACGGTACCCCGCGAGGCCACCATCGGGTTGTTGCCGAAGGCGCCCTCAGAGGTGGGGTGGTTCCAGTAGGTATGCGAATCTGTGTAGTCCATGTCTCTCAGAGCGGCCAGCAGGGCAGCGTTCCGGGTCCAGTTGCTCCCGGTCATCGGGACGCGCACCCCCACCTCATCGCGCAGGTACTGCTGCATCTCCAGGTAGTAGTTGCGCTGCACCTCCACTAGGAAGCGCATGATCTCGTCGGTCTTCACCTGGAAGTTGATGGGACCGTCGGGAAGCTCAATCTTCTGCTCCTCGGCCCACGCGCGGTACATGGCTTCGAATCGGGTGCGGTACGGTTCGAGGGTCACCTGCTGGGTGAACAGGTCGTTCTCGTTGGCGAACTCCATGAGCGCAATCGCCGGGTCATCTTTGTAGGCCAGACCGGTATATGGGTTGACATGGGTCCACAGCTTGCGCGAAAACTCCTTCTGAAGCTCGATCAGCCGCGGGTCGAAGTTGGAGTACGGCTTGGCGCAGGCTTCCAGCTTGTCCACTGCATCTACTTCGTCCCCGGTTTTGAAACGCCGGTTCACAAGCTGGTCCAGGTAGATGTAGATGCCCTCGCGCTTCAGGCAGTAGATGAGGTAGTCGAAGCGGTCCAGATTCTCGGCGTCGAAGGTGCGGGTATTGTCCACGTCCTTTGGGAAGAAGTGGCGTTCAGACCACGGCGCGTCGGCGTGGTGGGTGCGCACGATGTTGATGCCGAACTGCGCCAGACGCCGCGCGATCTTCTCGGCCTGCTCGTGGCTGGGGAAGTTGGCTCCGGCGGAGAAGCACGTGCCCCAGAAGCGCACCTCCTCGCCGGTATCCGCGAACACAAACTTGCCGTCGCGGGCAGTCACGAAGCCCTTGCTGCCGGCGGGCTTGTGGTTGAGGAAGGACACGTCCACCGGCGCGGAATCCCAGGGGAGCGTGTACGCGATCCAGTCTGACGTGTCCGTCTCGCTGGTGGCCAGCGCCTCGTTCAGGATCACCTGAAGGGGGGTGTTGAGGCGGAAGGTGAAGGTGCGCTGGACACTCTCGCCGGCAGGGACTTCCTCGCCCTGCTCGCCCCGGCGGAAGTTGAACCGGAACTCCACCGTACTGCCGCCCCAGCCCCGGTTGTCCTGGATAAGCAGGCTCGACGGCTGGTCCACGTCCAGCAAGAAGCCGGTGTCCTTGCCCGGCGCCACGGCGATTGAGCTGACCGGCCCCGCGAAGAGGGTGTTGTTCTCGTGCTTGTCGGGGATGGTCAGCGTGCGTTCACCGCCCGGTGTGGATAGGCGGACCTCCGCGCCCTGATAGTCGTCGAGTTGCGCGTTGAAGGACACCTGGTACCCGTTCAGGCGCACGGCTTCCGGGAATGTGAGCCCGTACGAAAGCCCCAATGCACCGTCGGGGCGTGCCTGGGCGGTCTCCTGGAAGGCCATCTTCGCCCTTTCTGTGCCGGGCACCGCAAGCGTCCCCGTGACGAACCGGTTGCGGTCGTCGCCGGACAGCTGCACCTGCGCCTGGTCCTGGGCGGCGTAGGACCAGCCCACGCCGTGGATGGCCAGGAAGACGTCGAGTAGCGCGTTGTCCCGGGTGCCGATGCGCACCTGCCCCTGGTTGTCCAGGATGGCGAAGGGCTTCTCGGGGTCGAACACTGCGGGCGGGTTGATGGCGTCCACGATCGCGGCCACCTCCGCGGTATTCGCGATGAGGATATGGAACGAGCGGTCCGCAATGAGCGCCGGGCCCACCTGTGCGTTGCCGAAGACGCTGAAGCGCACCTCGTAGTCGCTGGCTCCGTAGACGCGATTGTCCTGAACCATCACCGCGGCGGTTGCGGCGGATGCGATGACGAAGCTCTTGCCTTCTCCGATCTCCACGGAGAAGGCGCAGGCGGGGCCGCTCAGGTTCGCCGATTCGCCCTGCGCCGGGAGAGGCCTGCTCTGCCCGGTGCGCCAGAGAGTGGCCTGCCTGCCCTGGAGACGCTCCGCGGGCAGCATGAAGCTGATGTAGGCGCCCTGGATCTCGGTGGCTTCGGTGAAGCGCAGGGAGTAGTGGGCCTTGAGGGCGCTGTCCTCTTTCGCCGCCGTGACCGAATAGCCCAGCTTCCCGGCCAATTGCGCCGGAAGTCGCACCGCGCCGCGCACCGTGTCGCCCTCGCGACTGGTGCCCTCGGCCTGCGTCTCATTGTTCGCACCCGCCCAGCCCACGGCATGCATGTTCACGATCGCGCGCGCGAGCGGCCGACCGTCGGAGACCTTGAGCACGCCGGCGTCTGTGAGTTCGAAACTCATGGGCGCGGCGGAAGCCCGGAGGCTGGCGAGCAGAGCGACTGCGGCAATGAACCTGAGCATGATCGTCTCTCCTGTGCGGCGTGTTCGACGGCTACGGCCTGCTACCAGCGCCCGGAGGCGAAGGGCCTGCCTGTGCTCGCGACGATGCGGATGACCTGGCTGCCGAAAGAGGGCAGGTCAATGGGCAACCGCAATGCACCCTCTGCTGACTCAAGCGCGATCTCCGTACCGGTCATGGCATCGAAAGCCTTGTACGAACCCCTCGGCACGCCGATCTCCAGCGTGCCTTGGCTCGCAGCGAAGAAGCTCACTGCGAAGACGAACAACTCATTGCCGTTCCGGGTTCGCATGCTCACGTCGAACAGCGATCCTGCACTGCTCTCGTCTCCGGCAGCCTGGTTCGGTGCCGACGCGAAGGTCCACTGGGGCTGCAATCCGGCGCCGCGCAGGG
>JAGPGE010000340.1:5130-6624 GCA_018056145.1 Armatimonadota bacterium | reverse complement strand
GCTGAACTCGCCCCGGACCCAGGGCAGGTCGAGGCCCGGGTTCTTGCGGCTCATGCAGATGACCTGGTGGTTTGCGGACAATGCCTAGGCCATGGCCTTGCCGATGAGTCCACTGGCGCCGGTAACGAGAATCGTGCTCATATTCGGTCAGCCTTTCCGGGGCTAGTCGCTCCAGTGAACCAGGACTCCGGTGAGTTCCGGGTCTCCCTGGTTGATGCGCGTGAAGACATCGGGCGCGTCGGCGGCTTCGATGCGGTGGGTGATGCAGTGCTCCCACTTGAGCGCTCCCATGGCCATGTTCCGGACCACTGCGGTGCGCGCGGGTTGGTAGCCGTCATCGCAGGGGAAGAACATCTGCAGGCGCTTGCCATGGGCGGGCAAGAAGTGCATGCTCACGGGCTCCGCGCCGTAGTTGCCCTGCCAGACGAAGGTCGCGCGGGGCTTGCACAGGGCGATTGCCGGGTCGATGCAGGCCGGGATTCCGGTGCACTCGAAGACGAAGTCCGCGCCGCCGGGCGAGACTTCGTTAACAGCAGCCACCGCGTCAGTGTCGGCGCTGTTGATGAGATGATCCGCGCCCATCTTGCGGGCCATCTCAAGCTGCCGCGGGTTGATGTCCACCGCAATCACCACGCAGCCGCGGTGAACGCAGGCGGCGATGACCCCCTGCCCGATGAGTCCCGCGCCATGCACCACCACCACCGCGCCCATGCGGGGGTTTGCCATGTCCACGCCGGTCAGGCCGACCGCGGGCATGACGAACATGCTGGCGAGATCAACCGGCGCACCCGGGGGGAGCTTGGCAACGCCGTGAGTGCCTGCTGGCCTGCGGATTGCGTGCGAAGCATGGGCGCCGCTGACGCAGGAGACCGGGGTCCCGTCGGCGAGTTCCATGTGGTCGTTGCCCCGGAAGTAGACGAGGTCGCCGATCGCGAAGTCGGTGATTTCGGAGCCGACTTCCTCCACAACACCCGTGCCCTGGTACCCGGTGCAGAGCGGGTAGGGGCCCCAGGATATCTTGTTGCGGATCAGGGCGAACTCCGTGCCGATGCTCACGCCGGTCCAGAGGGTGCGGATGAGCAACTGGTCGGGCGCGGGGCCGTTGAGGTTCACGTCCTGGATGGAGAACTGCTGATTCGCGTCGCAGATGAGTGCCCTGGCCTGCATGGCCGTCTCCCTCGGTGGCTGATGCTTGCGCGGCAGTGTGTGGCGGTCTATTCGCCCGCGGGGTGGTTGCGTCCTTCCGCGTGCCCGGCGTGTCGCTCTTGGCTTGTGCGGGGCCCTGTCATCTGGACGGCGATGACATCCCGCACCTGAAAGGCGCGCACATCCCACACCTGAAGGGCGCGCACATCCCACACCTGAAGGGCGCGCACATCCCACACCTGTTGGTGAGGTCACCCTCCCGGCAGCCGTGGGGTGTGTCCGCCGTCTAGGACACGGGGCCCCACGGTGTCGTTGGCATTGTGTGCGGGGCCCTGTCATCTGGACGGC
>JAGPGE010000340.1:0-5030 GCA_018056145.1 Armatimonadota bacterium | reverse complement strand
GTCGTTGGCATTGTGTGCGGGGCCCTGTCATCTGGACGGCGATGACATCCCGCACCTGAAAGGCGCGCACATCCCACACCTGTTGGTGAGGTCACCCTCCCGGCAGCCGTGGGGTGTGTCCGCCGTCTAGGACACGGGGCCCCACGGTGTCGTTGGCATTGTGTGCGGGGCCCTGTCATCTGGACGGCGATGACATCCCGCACCTGAAAGGCGCGCACATCCCACACCTGTTGGTGAGGTCACCCTCCCGGCAGCCGTGGGGTGTGTCCGCCGTCTAGGACACGGGGCCCCACGGTGTCGTTGGCATTGTGTGCGGGGCCCTGTCATCTGGACGACGATGACATCCCGCACCTGGTTGCGGAGCCACCTGGTTGCGGGCGTCGTGGTCACGGGACCCACTCCGCCAGCACTCCACGTAGGTAGTCCCGGCCGGAATACAGGCGCTCCAGCATCTGGTCCAGGTACGGGATTGCCTCGTACTCCTGCGGGTCGGGCAGGTCGCCCGAGCGGATGCGGGTCTCGCATTGCCATACCAGGCTGATCACCTTACCGAACTCGGCGCAGGTGAGGTCCGGGTGCAGAGCGAGCCAATCTTCCTGGAACACCGCGAAGGTGAAGAGCCACTTGTGGTCTTCGATGGACAGGCGCAGGCCCGGGGAGTATTCCGCCAGCGCTCGGAGTATCTGGGGCCAGTCGAGGATGCCCTGTCCGGGAGCGCGGCCCTGGCGGGTGTAGCCCTTGTCGCAGAAGAACATAATGGCGTCTTTGGTGTGGGTGAGGTGGGTGTAGGGGGCGGCGCGTTTCGCGGCGAGTACCGGGTCCTCCGCGTGGCAGAGCACATTCGCGGTATCCAGGCAGATGCCCACGATGTCCGGCCCCACGTCTTCGATGAGGCGGACGAGTTCGAAGGTGGTGGTGTCGCCGTGGGTTTCGAGGTTGATGCGGCTGCCATGAGCGCGCAGGACCGGCCCAAGCCCGCGGATGAACTCGGCAGAGTCTGCGAGATGCTGAGTCCAGGGTACCGGGTGGTGGTAGCGTTCATCGCCGCCGCCAAGGGAGCTGTGCAGTTCGTGCCAGCCGGTTTCCGCAGCCGCGGCGATCTGGCGCTCGATCTCGGCGCGGTGGGCATCCAGCTCGTCGGGCGCGATGAGGTGCGGGTTGCAGCCGGGCACCGAGACGTCGGTGTACAGGCCCATGGAGTCCGCCTGCTGCCGGATTTCGCGGAGCCGGCCCGGGTCGAGGGTATCGCTCAATCCGCGCATCCCGCCAAAGAGCGCGCCGTCGAACCCGTGGGTCTGTAGGAAGTCCAGGGTCTGGAATGGGTCTAGGCCCAGTTCGCGGATGGTGAAGGTGTCGATGCCGACTTTCATGGTGGCTCCTCAAACCGTTCCCGGCCAAGGCTTCGGCTCAATGGGCAGTGTGACGGTGCAGCCGGTTGCTTCAGCGAGATAAGCGGCTTCGGCGACCTCCACCGTCCCTCGCACTGCGCGGCCGTCGGTGTAGAGGTCGGCGGGCTCGCCGCGCACACTCTTGATCCACTCGCCGATGCAGCGCACGTGCCCCACCCAGTCGCCGCTCTTCACACGAGAGAACCCGCCCGTGCTTTCCATATCATACTGCCACGGGGTCTCGCTGTCGGCCGGAGTGTGAAGCTTCAGGAACGTTCCCCTGCCCGACATGTAATAGGCTTCGCCTTTCGTTCCGCAGACCTGGACCATCTCATACCACAGGCCGTTCTCGGAGGCATTGGAGGTGGTCCACCAGTTGATGGCGAGATGAGCTAGGGCGCCGGACTCCATCTGCGCGATGATTACCCCGGCGAATTCGCCCTCCATGCGCTCCGGCTTCGTCTTCGTCATGCAGGCGAGGGACTGAACTTCGCCGCCATACCAGCGCAGGGAGTCGATCTGGTGGGTGAGGCAGCTCATGATGGCCCCGCCGCCGAGTCGGTCGCGGCTGCGCAGCCAGTGACCCTCCGGGCCCACCACGTTCTGGTTGTGGTCAAGCTTCCACCAAAAGATCTCACCCAAAACGCCGGAGTCTACGATCTGCTTGAGCGCCATCCATTGGCCGTGGTAGCGGCGGTCATGGCAGACGGTGAGGGAGACGCCGGCACGGTCGCAGGCCTCAATCATCCGGTCGCACTCGTACACATTGCGGGCCATGACCTTCTCCACCAGCACGGGCTTGCCGGCTTCCGCGGCGGCGATGGTTGCGGGCATGTGCAGGTCGTGAGGCAAGACGATATCCACCGCGTCTATATCATCCGCGGCGATGACGTCGCGGTAGTCGGCCTCGATGCGCACGTCATTGCCGAACAGCTCGCGGAGTCTGTCGGCGCATTCGGGGCGAGGTTCGGCGACCGCGATCACTTGCGCGCGGTCGAGGTTGGCGTGGTATCCGGCGGCATGTGCGCCGACGATGCCTCCGCCGCCGAGAATGCCGATGCGCGCTTTGCCTGTCATGGCTGGTCCTCCCAGGGATGGAAGGGATGGGTGGGACGGCAAAGCGGGACAGGCAGGATTGCCTGTCCCGCTAAGGACGGTCGCGGGCGATCCCGCTCCTGCAAGCATCCCGAATGTCCACGAGACGACCCGCTCAGGCCGCTGCCTATCGCACCCGGAGTTCGGGGTGCTTCTGGGTGACGGTGGAACCCGGCGGCACCGAGTCTGCGACGAACACGTTCGCGCCGATGACCGAACCCTTGCCGATCACCGTGTCGCCGCCGAGAATCGTGGCCCCCGCGTAGATCACCACGTCGTCCTCGATGGTCGGGTGACGCTGGATGTCCTTGACCGGGAAGCCGTTCTCGTCCACTGGGAAGCTCTTCGCGCCAAGGGTCACGCCCTGGTAGATCTTCACATTCGCGCCGATGCGCGAGGTCTCTCCGATGACAACCCCTGTTCCGTGGTCGATGAAGAAACTCCTGCCGATCTGGGCGCCTGGGTGAATATCGATTCCCGTCTCGGCGTGGGCGACCTCGCTCATGATGCGCGGGACGATGGGCACATCCAAGCGGTAGAGCTCGTGGGCAATGCGGTGGGTGGTGATGGCCGCGATGCAGGGGTAGCTCATGACCACTTCGGCGTAAGAGTGGGCCGCGGGGTCGCCATTGTACGCGGCGACAACGTCGTCCACCAGCAGTTCACGGACCGCCGGGAGTGCGCCGAAGAAGTCCAGGAGCACCTGCTGGGCCGCGGCATTCACGTCCTCTACCGGCTTTCCCTTGCCGGAGTCCTGGGCGAATTTGCTCTTCCACCGGTACGGGATAGCGCGGCGGACGGCCTCGACCAGGCGCGGGTAGGCGCTGCTCAGGCGCTCTTGGATGAAGAGGGGCAGAAGGCAGCCGTCCGCATCGCCGGGGAGGCAGGTATCGGAGGCTTCGGGCAGCCAGCGGCCAGGGAACATGCACTGGCGCAGGCAAGTGAGGGCTTCGATGACCCCGCGGGTGTCGGGCAGGCTAGCGGAGCAGCCATCAGGCACGTCCTCATCGGTGCGCACGGACAGGTTCCCGAGGGCTTCGGAAGTGCGGCAGATGATGTGCGGGATCGGCTCGCGTGGGCAGGCTTCGCAGCGGGCATCCTGGCGGGCGGCATCCTCATCAGTCATGTCACACATCCCCTTGCGGATGGAATCAGGTATGGCGCAAATCGCCCTCCCCCCCGATATAAGGATAGCATATCGGAGGGGTATGTGTCTGCGTGAGGATGGGTTGGGATGGGCAACGGCGGATGGGAACGGCGGACAGGAAACATTGCCTCTCCCACTGACGGCCGGTTCGGCAACGGCACTGTCGCACGGCCCCGCGGTCAGTTCGCCCGCCGGATGCGCAGCACGATGAGGGTGTTCGGTGGCAGGCGGTAAGTCAGGTCGCTGGCGTTCGCAATCTCCAGCGGTTCTGGCCCCCGCAAGGTCACCCGGTCCGGCTCGGCGATGGTGTTCTCCGCAAGGTAGCTATCCGCGCCCACCTCGTAGGCTTCGATGGCTGACTGAGCGGGCCAATCAGCGATCTGGATGCGGACCTCCACCGCTTCGTGCGCGTCCTTGTTCAGGAGTGCGACGTACAGCGTATCGCCCGTGCGCGATGCGCAGGCGGTCACCCGGTCGAAGCTGTATTCCGGGTCGGTGTAGAGGCCCGGCGCGGGGGCAGCGATTGTGTTATCGCCCTGCAGGGTCGACTGCACCAGTTCCTCGCCGCGCTGTTCGCTCAGGAGCTTGAAGACCCAGTAGATCGGCATACGGAAGCCGTAGCCCGCGTCGGTGGAGGTGCCCTTGTAGGAGATACCGCGCGGCTGGGTGGTCTCGATGGAGAACAGCGCCTGCGCATCATTGCAGAAGGTGTGCCAGAAAGCCCCGCGGATGTGCTCGGACGGAACGCTTCTGGTCATGAGGAACATGAGGATGTCGGCCATGTACAGTGCGGTGGCCTGGGTGCGCATGAGCGATCCGCGGAAGCCTTGCTCGTACTGGGGGAAAATGGCGGCGGTCCAGTCCGCCGACCACTCGCCCACCATGATGCCCGGCAGGGGGCGCTGTTTGCACTGACGCTCCATGAGGGAGACGATCTCGCGGTAGCACTCGCGGAACTTCGTGCCCCAGCAGTAGAGGTGCTTCCACTCGTCGTCGGTGCCGATGTACGGCCAGCTTCCACCCCACCCGTTGGCGGCGTAGAAATGCCAGTCGAAGTAGTCCACCTCCACGTCCAGGTTTCGCAGGAAGGCTTCGGCGAACTCGCTGCTGGTGGCGAAGTTGATATTCGCCTCGGGAGCAAAGGGCTTCATCCCGGTAATCGGGCGCTCGACGTTGATGAACGGGACGAGAATCTTCGCGCCCGGCGACATGCGGCGGATGATGGGGACCAGGCGTGACAGCGCCTCCGCGTACTCGCGGGCACCCTCGGCGTTTTCCTGGAAGCCCTGCGGGTAGCTGTGGACCTCATTGCCCGGCTGCCAGTAGCGGATTTTGTACGGCTCGGGGTGGCCGTTGGCAGCGCGTTTCGCGGCCCAGTTGACGCCGGCGCCATCATCGTC
>JAGPGE010000339.1 GCA_018056145.1 Armatimonadota bacterium | reverse complement strand
GTATATCGTGGAGACACTGGGCGAAGTCACCGGGAACGAGGCCATCGTGACCACCGAGGTGGGGCAGAACCAGATGTGGGCCTGCCAGTACTACAAGTGCGTCCGACCGCGGCAGTTCTTGACCTCCAGCGGCCTGGGGACCATGGGTTACGGCTTCCCCGCGGCAATCGGCGCGCAACTGGGCAATCCGGACAAGGTGGTTGTGGACATCGCCGGAGACGGCTCCATCCAGATGTGCATCCAGGAGCTTGCCACCGCGGTGGTCCACCAGCTGCCGGTGAAGATCGTCATCCTGAACAACTCTTGCCTGGGAATGGTGCGCCAATGGCAGGACTTGTTCTACGACAAGCGCTACAGCGGAACCCTGCTCACGGGCAATCCGGACTTTGTGAAACTCGCCGAAGCGTACGGCGCCGCGGGCTTCAAGGTGGACCGCAAGGAAGACGTGCGCGCGACGCTTGAGAAGTCGCTGGAGATCACCGACCGGCCCACGATCATGGACTTCCGGATTCCCGGGGAGGAGAACGTGTACCCGATGATCCCTGCCGGCAAGACCTTCGACGACATGATGGAGACCGCGCCCGTGGGCGTGTAACAAAGCGCTGCCGTGCCCAAATCCTGACAGCAACGGGAGCTATCACCCATGAAACACACCATCTCCGCGATGGTTGAGAACAAGCCGGGCGTGCTGGCGCGCATGTCGGGGCTCTTCGCCCGCCGCGGCTTCAATATCGACAGCCTTGCCGTGAGCACCACCGAGGACCCGCGCATCTCGCGCACCACCATCACCGTGAACGGCGATGAGTACACGCTGGAGCAGATCTGCAATCAGCTTGCGAAACTTATCGACGTGATCCAGGTCATCGACCACACGACCCACTCGTATGTGGAGCGCGAACTGTGCCTGTGCAAGGTGGCCTCCACCCGCGAGAACCGCAATGACGTGTTGCAGCTGTGTCAGATCTTCCGGGCGGACATCATCAGCGTGGCGCCCACGAACCTGATCATCCAGGTCACGGGAGATGAGGGCAAGATCGACGCCTTTGTCCGCGCGATCGGGGATTTCGAGATCTTGGAAATGGTGCGCACGGGGAAGATCCTGCTGGACCGCGACACCAGTGGCGCCCAGGGCGAGAAGGCCTGAGCCTTCGCCGTCTGTAGGGCGGGGGCTTGTACCCCGCCGGTCGTCCGCCTTCGCCGTGAGAGGGGCAGGTGAACCTGCCTGTCCGCCGTCGCGATGTCGCAGCATTCCGGTGAGCATGCATGGATGAGATGCGCGAACTGATCACGGTGGAGGCCTTCGGGCGCGGGCTCGTAATCGCGTGCGCTGCCTGGGTCGTGATCGGCCTGGCGGTCACTCTCGTCCGGCGCGGCTCGCCAAACGCCTTGCACCGGGGCCTCGCTTGGACTATGCTTGGCATTCTTGTGCCCGCCCTGTGGGCCTTCTACAGCTGGATGGTCCGGGTCGATCCGGATACGGGCTATGTGGGCCTGCACCGAGTGTCGGTTTTCGCTGCAAGCGCGCTGGTGTTCATCGCGGTCGGAATCGCGCTGGGTTACCTGTTCGCCCGTCTGTACCGGAACAACACAAAGGACGGCGCTTAGTGCGCAGTCCTCAATCTGTCACCCCCAAACACGCCAGGGAGGAAAAGTCAATGGCTGCAAAGATGTTCTACGACGACGACGCTGATCTTTCGCTTCTCGACGGGAAGAAGGTTGGGATTATCGGCTACGGGATTCAGGGCAGCGCCCAGTCCCTGTGCCTGCGCGACAGCGGCGTTGAAGTCATCATCGCCGAACTGCCCGGCACGCCCAACTACGAGCACGCCATCGCCGACGGTTGGGAAGTCTGGGACACGGAGACGGCTGCGAAGGAAGCCGACCTGATCCAGATCCTCACCCAGGACCATGTTCAGCCCGTGGTCTACAAGAAGTTCATCGAGCCGAATCTCGTGGAGGGCAATGCCCTGATCTTCTCCCACGGGTTTAACATCCGCTTCGGCACCATCGTCCCGCCGCCGTTCGTGGATGTGTTCATGGTTGCCCCGAAGGGCCCCGGCGCTCTGGTCCGCGAATGCTACCTGGCCGACACCGGTGTTCCGTCCCTGGTCGCCATCGAGCAGGATGCCACCGGCAAGGCGCTCGACTTCGCCCTGGCATATGCCAAGGCACTTAAGGCCACCAAGGCCGGCGTCATCCGGACAACCTTCACCGAAGAGACCGAGACCGACCTGTTCGGCGAGCAGGCCGTCCTGTGCGGCGGCGTGTCCGAGTTGATCACCGCCGGATTTGACACTCTCGTCGAGGCCGGGTACCAGCCGGAGATCGCGTACTTCGAGGTCTGCCACGAGCTCAAGCTCATCATGGACCTCATCTACAACTACGGCATCCAGGGCATGCGCGAGCGGGTGTCGGACACCGCCACGTACGGCGACCTGTCCCGTGGCAAGCGGATCATCACCGATGAGACCCGCGCGGAAATGAAGAAGATGCTGGAAGAGATCCAGACCGGTCAGTTCGCCCGGGAGTGGACCCTCGAGAACATGTCCGGTCGCATGGTCTACAATAGCCAGCTCAACGCCGGCAAGCAGACCCTCATCGAGAAGGTCGGCTCGGAACTGCGCGCGATGATGCCCTTCTTGAAGAAGGGGTAGTCGCGCGAGGCCAGGCGCAAGACAGGAACGAGACCTGCCGCTAGGTCAGGTGCGGGATGTCATCGCCGTCAAGATGAGAGGGCCCCGCACGAATTGGCGGCAAACAAAGAGCCCTCCCGCATCCGGGAGGGCTCTTTCGTGACTCGGCTCGACAAGCCCGGCTGACTACAGCATGGACTTGATGATGTCCGTGCGGCTCACCACACCCCACAGCGTGCCGTCGTCCTTGACCACCAGCGCACGCTTGATCTTCTTGTCGATCAGCAGATCGGCGGCCTCCTTGATGGTCGCGTCGGCGCAGATAGTGATGGGCTCGGCGGTCATCGTCGACTTCACGGTGGAGGTCTTCCGCGCGGTCATCACGTCCGCCTCGGTGATCACGCCGACGACCTTCCCGGCTTCGTCCACGACCGGCAGCCCGCTGACCTTGTTCGTCACCATCAGTTTCATTGCGTCTGCGACCTTGTGCTTCGGGCCGCAGGTGACCAGGGCCTTCGCCTTGGTCCCCTTCGTCATGATCTCCTTCACCAACTTCTTCTTCTTCGCCACTGCCATGTCGTCTCACTTCCTCCCTGAGGTTTGTCGCCCTCCGCGAACGGCGCGGCGGCCGGAGCGGAGTCCAAGCCTGTTACGCAGAACGCAACCACTACGCCTCTGCATGAACCCACCGCTGCAGTAGCCGGTGTAGCGTCCGGTATTGGCCTGCTCGGGAAGTCCTGCGACCACAGTGAGCGGCGAGCAAGTTCCGCCGCGTGGATTCTGGAAGTGAGACCCTAAGCCTCTGCCCCGCAAGGCCCGCGGGCGAAGAGAAACCTGTACCAACCAGCAATCATATTCGCGGCAACAGTGAAGGTTCCTTCTCGCTCCTCAAAAAAACAGCGCAGGCTTTCTCGACGCGGCAAGGTAGCACCGCCTGCCGCGACGAAATGACCCGTTCTCGCAATTCCCTTCGCTTGACATCGACGGCACCGGCGGAGTGACACATGATCCAGCGCAACCAACTCGTGTCTGAGTTCTGCGAGCTCGTGCGTATCAACAGCCTGTCGCTGCGGGAGAAGGCGCTCGCTGAATTGCTTGCGGCGAAACTCATCGACATGGGATTGTCGGTGGAGTTCGACAATGCCGACAAGGCGCTGGGCGGCCAGGTCGGCAATCTCATCGCCCGGCTCCCGGCCACTCGCTTTGGCCCGACCCTCATGCTCCAGTCCCACATGGACACAGTCGAGCCCGGGGAGGGCATTGAGCCGGTCATCAACGGCAACCTGGTGTGCAGCGCCGGTGAGACAATTCTTGGCGCCGATGCCAAGGCCGGCATCACCGTGATCCTCAATGCGGTGCGGGAAGTCATCCAGAGGGGAATCGACCACGGTGAGCTGCAGATCGTCTTCTGCATCGCCGAGGAGACCGGTCTGCAGGGCGCCTACCACCTGGACTACAGCAGAATCAGCCCCGATTTCGCCTTTGTCTTCGACGGCGGTAAGCCCGCCGGACGCATGACCACCGCAGCCCCTTCGGCGTACAAGATGACTTTCCGCATGAAAGGTCTCGCAGCCCATGCCGGGGTTCATCCGGAGCGAGGCGTAAGCGCGATCCAGGCGGCCGCCAGCGGGATCTCCCGGATGAAGCTGGGGAGGATCGACTTCGAGACCACCGCGAACATCGGCGTCATCGAGGGCGGGCAGGCGCGGAACATCGTGCCCGACTCTTGCACGCTCCTTGCCGAGGCTCGCAGCCACGATGACGCCAAGCTTGATGCCCAACTGGCGCACATGGTGATGTGCCTGGAGCATGCCGCAAAGGAAGCCGGCGCCACCTTCCTGGAACCGGAGGTCGCCACATCGTACCGAAGCTTCAGGCTCGCCGATGATTCGCCCATCGTCCAGATTGGCTGGCGGGCGGCGGAGGCCATCGGCCTGGAACCCGGCACCGAACCCGGCGGCGGTGGGAGCGACGCCAACGTGTTCAACGAGAAAGGCATCCCGTCTGTGATCTGCGCCACCGGCGCCCAGGGCGCACACACGACGACGGAGACCGCGGACATCGACGAAATGCTCAACAGCGCGAACTGGCTCGTGGAGATCATCCGCCGGGCGTGACGGGCGAGTCTCAGCCGTCCCAGCCGTGCGCCACTGGTTCCGGCGGAGTCGAAGCAGTGCTGAATGATGTCAGATAGAGCACACCATGCGGGGCATGGTGTGGCACTCGGCCGGTGAGCTGGTCTGCCGCACCAACGCTGCCACACGAAGAGGTCGTCGCCCATGGGACAATTGCAGGCAGGAATCGCCACCGTTGACATCACCCCGCCGGTGGGCACGTGGCTTGCCGGTTTCGCCGGACGCCACAAAGGCAGCGAGGGGATTCACGATCCCCTGCGCGCCCGCGCATTGGTGCTGGACGACGGAGACACCCGCCTGCTCATCATCACCTGCGACATTCTCAGCCTTGCCTATCCCTTCATCGATGACCTGAAGGCGCGCATTGAGGCGGAGAGCGGCCTGCCGCCCGAGCGGGTGATGGTGAACTGCAGCCACACCCACTCCGGCCCCGTGACCCGCACTCCTGCCGCCGACCCTTCCGAGGGCGACTGCTACATGCTCAACCTGCCGCTCACGCTGCTGGGGGCGGTGAAGATGGCCCTCGCCGACCTGAGGCCCTCGCGCATCGGCTCGGCGCGGACAGACGTGCAGATCGGCATCAACCGCCGCGAGCGCATCCCCGGCGGGACGAAACTGGGCCGCAACCCGGACCTGCCGGTGGCGCCGTATGTGGACGTGGTCCGCATCGATGACATGGCCGGCAATCCCCGTGCCATTCTCTTCTCCCACGCCTGCCACCCGGTGACCCGTGCTTCGGACAACTACCAGATCAGCGCCGACTTCCCCGGCCGCGCGCAGGAGGTCGTCGAGTCCGTCTTCCCCGGCGTCCAGGCCATGTTCGCCCAGGGCTGCGCCGGCAACATCAACAGCGAGCCCTGCGGCGGGAGCTTTGAGGACGTCCACCGCCTTGGCACGGTTCTCGGCGGCGCGGTCATCAAGGCCGCGGCGGGCATTGAGACCCAGTGTGAGACCCGCCTTGCCGCCGCGATGACCCCCACCGTCCTGCCGCTCCAGGAAGCGCCGCCGGTGGATGTGGCCCGGGAGCGCCTGGAGGCCGCGAACCGCGCCGTGGAGGAAGCGGAGGCATCCGGCGACCCCGGACGCGTCAAGAGCGCGCGGAGTTTCGCGGATTGGAACCAGCGCGTGTACGACTTGGCGAAAAGTGGTGCAACGAATCGTGTAATGCGATATGATATGCAGGCTTTCGCGCTGGGTGAGGTCGGCATCGTCGGCCTTCCGGGCGAAGTCTTCGTCGAGTACCAACTCAACATTGCCGCGCGCTCGCCATTCGCCCAGACCCTGGTCTTCGGGGTAACGAACGGCTGTCCCAGCTACATACCCACCGCCGCGGAGTATCCCCACGGCGGTTACGAGGTGCTGGACGCCATCCGTTTCTACGGCGACACCATGATCGATCCGGGGCTTGAGCCCATCATCCTGGATGCCGCCCACGAGCTGCTGGTGACGGTCTCGGCCTGATCTGGCCGGCAATGCGACAATGATGCAAGGACGGCGCTCTCCAGTGATTGACAACCCGTTCAGCGCGCCCGGCCAGTTTCTCAAGGGCAACGTCCACCTGCACACCACCAACTCCGACGGCCGGATGTCTCCCCAGGAGGCGCTGGACCTCTACGCCGGGGCGGGCTATGATTTCCTGGCGATCACCGACCACGGAAAGGTGACGCCCACCCAGGGCCTGGACGCGAACGGCCTGCTGCTCATCGCGGGGGCCGAACTCCACCAGGGACGGGGCGAACTGGGACAGGTGCACCATGTCGTGGCGCTGGGCATCCAGAACGGCTTCGAGCTTCCACAGACCGATGACCTGGGCGAGGCTCTCGCGTATCTGCGTCCACAGGCCCGGTTCGTTTTCGTCGCCCATCCGCACTGGACAACGCTGACCCTGGCCGACCTGCTGCCGGTCGCG
>JAGPGE010000338.1:4760-6695 GCA_018056145.1 Armatimonadota bacterium | reverse complement strand
GCCCACGGTCGTCTCCCCGGGTTCGCCCTGGGTGGTGCGCTTCCCACACAAGGACTCGCTCTACGCCAGCCTGGGCTATCGCTGGCCCCTCCGCATCAGCCTCAAGAACGCCGCGCCGGGTGCGCTAGGGCAGCTTCAGGCGACTTGCGCCGTCACGCGAGAAGACGGGTCCGTGGCAGGCGAATTCCAGAGCGTATCGACCGCGGATGCTCTCGAGATACCCATAGACGGCAGCGAACTCGCGCATGGGCTATACAGGCTGAGACTGATGGTGCAGGTGGAGGATGGCCGGCAGGTCTTCGAGGCGGAACGCCCGCTGCGGGTGCTGCCGCCGTCCGAAAACGAGGTGGTCTGCGCGCCCAACGGCGACACGCTGGTGAACGGCCAGCGCTTCTTCCCCATTGGCCTCTACTGGGTACTGGCCAACCCCGCGCACTGGAAGCCCGGGCCGGACAGGAAGACTGAGGACATGCTGGACCTGCGCCGCGCGGGTTTCAACACGCTGCACACCTATGCCTTCGAGCACAATGACGCGCCCGATACCGACGAGAACGCCCAAGCCTATCTGGACATGGCTCGCGAACTGGGGTTCATGGTGATGATGGGCTTCCGCCGGGAGTGGTACCAGGGCGCCGAACTCAACGCCACGGCCATCGAGCAGCGCGTGACCCGCCTGCGAGACCACCCTGCGCTCCTGTGCTGGACTCTCTGGGACGAGCCGGACTTCGACCCTGGCAATGCCCCACGGGTTCAGGCGGTCTATGACATCGTGAACCGCCTCGATCCGTACCACCCGGCGATGCCCGTGTTCATGACTGGCGGCGGCCGGCCTTTCCGCGAAGCCGCCGACATCAACCTCTTCGACTGCTACCCCGCCAACGGCGCCGCGGGAATCCTGCCCGGGGTCTTCGAGCGCACCATCGCGGCCATCCCGGACAAGCCCATGTGGTACGTGGCCAGGGCATACCAGCAGGGCACGTCGCTCCCGAGTGAAGAGGAGATGTTCGAATACTGGCGGCTCGCGCTGGAAGCCGATGCGAAGGCCATCTTCTGGTACAGCTACGGGGGAGATGCCAAGGGCTGGGACAGTATCCGCATAACCCCGGAGCATTACGCCAGTGTGAAGCGCGCGGTCCATGCGCTGGCCGATTGGGTTGGGGCGGAGTAAGAAGGCACGCGTGCGGGTGTCACTGCCTCGTGAAGCAGTGCTGCATCGGCGCACACTTTGGGTCCGATTGTTGGAGCGGGCTTGCCCGCGACCGTTGTTGGCTTTGGCCGGAAGGCAGACGGCGTCCAGCGGGAAGCTCGACCCACCTAAAACGGGTGCCACTGCTTCCGGCGAAGCCGAAGCAGTGCTGCCTCGGCGCACACTTTGGGTCCGATTGTTGGAGCGGGCTTGCCCGCGACCGTTGTTGGCTTTGGCCGGAAGGCAGACGGCGTCCAGCGGGAAGCTCGGCCGACCTAAAACGGGTGCCACTGCTTCCGGCGAAGCCGAAGCAGTGCTGCCTCGGCGCACACTTTGGGTCCGATTGTTGGAGCGGGCTTGCCCGCGACCGTTGTTGGCACCACGCGGGGCGTGGTGTGGCACCCATTCGGTCGCCCGCCCGCCTCGCCTATCCCCCGCCAATCCGCACGATCAGTTCATTGACCTCCCGCCGCCGCGCCACCATCTCCCCTGCGTCGGGTGGGTAACTCGTCATCGTCTTGTACAGGTCCGGGGTCATCACCAGCGCCAGCTCAGCCCGGCGCCGGAGCATGGGCGTCACCGACTCTCCCTTCGTTTCCAGCAGTTCCTCGAGCATCCGCAAGCAGTCGTAGTCCTCTACGCCATCGCGCATGACCTCGAACCGCGTGGAGGTCAGCGGGCCATCGGGGCCCGGGTAAAGGAAGTACCCGTCGCCATTGCGCCCACCGTCGTTCCACGGCGCCTGCGGC
>JAGPGE010000338.1:0-4660 GCA_018056145.1 Armatimonadota bacterium | reverse complement strand
GCAGTCGTAGTCCTCTACGCCATCGCGCATGACCTCGAACCGCGTGGAGGTCAGCGGGCCATCGGGGCCCGGGTAAAGGAAGTACCCGTCGCCATTGCGCCCACCGTCGTTCCACGGCGCCTGCGGCCATCTCTGCTCGGAGGGCACCGGGGCCATGGTGCGCCCCGCGTAATCCGGCCAGTGGTTGATGCCCCAATACAGTAGGCCCTCGGACTTGCGCCCGAAGGTCTGCCAAAAGAGCACCCGGTGCGCCGCGCCCGACTGGTTGAGGAAGAAGTTCGCCCACGGCGCGGTGGGGCCGCAGCACACATACCACCAGACTTCCTGCCCCTTCTCCCGCGCCGCCGCGGCAAGCTCGTCATCATAGTGCGGCGTCAACGGGCACCAGATTCCAATCTGTTCACCGAGAATACCGAAGTCAATGGGCGTGGTGATGAGCGTGCGCAGACCAGGCCAGCCTTCCCGCGCCAGCATGTGAAACCGGTTGATCTCCGCCTGGAGTTTCTCGTCATTTCCGGGCTCGTCGTACGCCTGCAGGTACGCCCGGTCCGCCCAGCCCTTCTCGGTGAAATGCGCTCTCGCCAGCCTGAAGAACCAAACCACGGTTCTGCGCCACTCATCTGACCCGCGCTCCAGCGTAACTCTCTCGACCTTCCCCGTCTTCAGATCGCGCACGGGGAAGGAGTCGAAGTAGCTGCCGAACCAGTGGTCATCGGCCACATTGAAGGCGCTCATCCCCCGGTCCATACAATACTGCAGGTACTCGTCCCACGGTTGCCAATCCACATCAAGCTGTCCGTTGGGCCGGCGCACCATCTGCACGAGGGGCTGATCGTGCCACTCGGCGGCGTCGATCGGCGCCAGCCGGGTCTCCAGGCACAGGTCCAGGAACTTCGTGTAGAAGCTGAAGGGGACTTCCTCCATCCCGTAGACATTGCGGATGCAGTGCCGGAACACCCAGAAACTGCTCTGCAGGTAGGTCGTCGCGGGCAGCGCGAAATCATGCACTTCCAGGGACACCGGCAGCGTCGCTGTCTGCCCGTTGGCCTTCGCAGTCAGCTGACCGGAATAGACCCCGGGCGCGGCATCCTCCGGTACATGCACGGTCACCCAGAGAATCGGCGCCCCCCTCTCCGGCCTCGTGAAGGGCTGCTGCTCCATGAGCGGGTCGGGCATCCAGCCGGCGTTGGTCCGCACATACTCCACCCAGCGCACCCTCGCCTGCTCCGCGCTGATGCTCGCCCCTTCCGGCCCGGCGAGGTCCGACAGTTCCGCAGTCAACTCGCCCTCGCCAAGGCCCATGACCAGCGCGCTGAAGGACTCCCGCTCATTTCGGGCCGCGAAGATCGAGACGCTCGTCGAGTCCTGCAGCTTCCTCCAGCGGCCGGGTTCGGCAAGCTCCAGCGCCTGCGGGCGCTGGGAGGGGTCCAGTGCGCGCAGGGACAGCGGCCCTTCCGCCAGGGACTTCTCGAAGGCCGCGAGGGATGCATCCCACTGTGCCTGGAGCGCCGCCGCCGGTCCGAGGAAGACATCATCGAACCACGCTGTGCCGATGATGCCCTGGTTCCGAAGCTGGATCTCGAACCGTTCCGTGCCCTCGGGCGGTCGGAGGGTGAACCGGAACTCGGTCCAGTCTTCCGCCAGCGGCAGCGGGGTCTCCCAGGCCGCGAAAACATGCCCGTCTGCCTTCTTGTAGTAGACTACCGGGTGCGCACAGCCTTCGGTGTCGCTTCGGTACCAGCCGTGAAGCTGATACAGATTGCCGGGGGTCACGGGCTGGGCGAGATACTGCCGGCCCATGAAGTAGTCTCCCCGGGTGGTGAGTTTGACTCGGAGGCAGCGATCTCCCGAATGCGCGCCGCCCTCCTGCCACACCGCCTCGCCTTCGCCCCTGCCCTCCATCCCAAGCCCCCAGCCGCCAGGCGAGCCCTGCCCCTCCTCAAATCCCGGATTGGTCAGCCAGTTCGGGTCATCGGCCGCCTGAAGCGCGACTACCACCCCAAACAGCAGTACCACCCACAGCGCACCGTGAAAAGCACGAGTCATGGTAACGTCCTCCTCTTGGTAGGCAAGTGGAACGCGAAGCAAGCGAGGCCAACGAGTGAGCGCTACTCCAACTCCCCGGCCACCGCCAGGAACGCGCTCACCAGCTCATCATGGATATTCGCAAAAGGCAGTTGTCCCAGGATCATGGGCACCACGTACATCGTGTACCCGTCGGCTTTGGCCTCGGCGGTCTTGCGGTCAGTCGCGTACCCAAGCTGGTCGTCGGTCAGTCCGAGCACCATGCTCAGCGGGAACGGGGCCCGGCTGCGCACATCGTTCTTGATGGCCTGGAAGATCTCGAAGGGCCCGCCCAGAATCGCCAGCGGCCCGAAGCGCAGCCCGTGGATTTCCGTGGGCTCGTCCAGCGTTCGCCCCTGCTCCATCGCCTCCAGAAATCCCCTGAGGCCCAGGGCGTACACCGTCGCCATGCGCACTGCACCGTCCTCATCGCTGGCGCCCGGCGCGTGGAGGATCGCTTCCTGTTCGGCGAGTCTCTCCCGCACCCACGCTAGGTCCACCGGGCGCCTGCTGAACCGCACCTGGTTCGACGCCCATTTCACGCAGTCGATTTCGAGCGGCTTTGCGTCGGCGATTCCCTGCCGCACCGACCGCGCATAGCGCCCGGCGATCACATCCAGCGCCAGCAGCGCTTCCTGTTCGGGCTTGTGCACCACGCATGAGTTCACATCGCCCTGGGCGCCCTGCAGGAACAGGCCCACGCAGCCGGGATGTTCGCGCTCGATCAGATTCGTCGCCACCCCCACGAAATCCCCGTGGATGTACCGCGTGGTCTGGCAGCACACCACTGGGTGGCAGCCGAAATAACTGGCGAACCCAAGCAAGGTGCCCTCCGCATCCCGTGCCACGACCACCTGGCATGTGGTGTCGGTCAATTCGGGCATCGCTGGGCGCCAGTCATCCCGCAGCACTTCCTCCAGCGGCGGCGCGTCCCGGTCCCATTCTCGGTTGAGGCCGATGCCCTCGCAGGGCACTTCGGCGTGGGAGAGCGTGGCCTCCCGCAGATTGCCCACCGCTTCGATCACGGCCTGCGCAATCCGCCCGGGGAGAAGCTCCAGGTACGGGTAGTCCGGGTCGCCCCAGCCATTGAGCGTCCCGATTACCGGGCCGCTGTGGGTGTGGGTGCAGTGCACCATCACCTGCTCGGGTGCGAGGCCCGTCGCCTCATGCACCAGTTCCCGTATGCGTTCAACATAGTGCCGATAGAGCGAGATGATGTCATTGCTCACCAGCACCGCAACCTGCCCGTCGCGCTCAACTGCCATTGCCCGGGACCAGAGCCGGTCCCGCACCGCGATCGAGTGCCGGTTCAGGAAGGGCCCGAAACCCGCCAGCTCCACCCCGACCCGTGGCGTGATGTCCACCTTGCCGAAGCCGATCTTCATTCCTATCGTTCTCCTCACTAGCCTTGCGCTACGTCGTTGCTGATCATCCCGTGGGCGTCCGCGCGTTCGAAAGCGCACGCGGTGACCCCACCAACAGGGCCCCCGGCAGGGCTTGCTGACCATCCGCGTACGCTGGGGACCGCTGCACAGTGCGTGCGAGGTTCCCCCGACACCACCAGCGACCTCCCTGTCACTACGGGACGCCGCGTCCAACAGTGGCTCAGCCGACTGCCCGAAGGCCTTGCCTCAGCCGGCGGAGAAAGGCCAGACACGGGCCCCGGCGCGAATGGAGGAATACCCTCGCCGCCCACTATCAAGGCCGTCAGCCAACTCCTGGCGTTCTCCGCATTGATGTGCGTCGCCGTCACGTCGGCTGCTTTTGACATGCGGAACGAGTTTGTACGCACAACCGACCAGGGCCTTGAGCCCAGCCAGATTGCCGGCTCGCCACGGGCATCCTCGTGGGTGGGGACGGCGCAGATGATCCCCGGCTCACCCGCCCGTCTGCTCAGCGCCGACGACAGCCCCAGGCCGACGGTCGTTTCTACTACCTCGCCGTGAAGCGCCGTCAGGTCGGCCCAGGTGTCCCGGTCTACCGGGAAGTGCGGATGCGGGTACTTTCTTCCAGCGGCAGTCCCGCGGCCACCTGCGTGCGGATGTGCGTCGAAGACCGCCGCTTCGGCATTGGTTTCGACCCGGACGCGGAGGGCCCCGGGGATGACCGCGTCCTGCTCCTCGGCAAGCTCCCCATGCCTGTCGATGTGATGCGCGATTACGTGCTGGAAGTGCACCGAGGGGACGCGGGGACGGGGGACTCACGACGCCTGGTCGCGGGAGATGCCGAACCGCCCTCCGTCCCCTGGGACGCACTAGCGCGCTCCGGCTCATCGGCCCGGCAGCCACCGAGCCGGAAGAGGCGCGCACGAAGGTCATCGTCGCGGACGGTGTGGACTATTACCGGGTGGTGCAGGGAGGATAGGCGGCACAGACGCGCCCAATCCGCGCCGGGGCCGCCTACCGCGGGCCGAACACAGCGAAGTCATAAAGCGAGTACCCGTAGGGCGTTCCGCGTTTGGTCCCGCTGCGCCGTACGTAACGGGCGTCTACCCCCTCGAAAGCGATGCTCTCCTCGTCGCCCATGCCCGTCTGCGTCGCATAGACCTGCTTCCAGTTCGCGCCGTCGGTGGAGACTTCCAGCGTGTACGCGCTGC
>JAGPGE010000337.1 GCA_018056145.1 Armatimonadota bacterium | reverse complement strand
ATCCACCGCAGCTACCCACCGCAGGATGCTGCGGCGAAGCGCGCGATTTTCACCCGCAAGCCCTGGATGTGGTACACCACACCGTGCCTGTGGGACAAGAGCCCTGCGCTACCGTCCCAGCATCTCGCCCAGATCCGCTCGGTCCCGGCACAGCCCGGGCAATGCGTCGGAACAGCGTTCTTCGCCTTCAACTACCCCTTCCGCGACTCGTGGGACACCGCATACGAGCACATTGCCGACGCGGCGGTGACCGTGCTGCCCTCGCGTCTTGGCCCGGTCTCGACGCGGCCGTGGGAGGCGATCCGGGAAGGCATCCAGCACGCGAATCTCGCGATGATGGTGCGCGAGCGTACAGGCGCGGCGAGCTTCGATGACCTGCCGGAGGGCGAGCCGAAACGCCTGGTGGAATCGGGCACGGTTGAGCAGCTGCTGGACTGGCTGGAGCAGAACCCCCAGCGCAACTGAGGACCGCGGTATCCGCCGACTGACGCGCTCACTGGCGCACGAGGACGATACTGTCCAGCCCTACGCCGCCGCCGAGATTGGTGAGGCGCAGACGGTGCGTGCCTGCGGTCAGTGCGATGGCCTGGCCCCCACCGGCCGCGTGGTACGCCCAGTTGTCGGTCTGGGTGCAGAAACCGCCCGTCACCGGCAGGGCCATCTGCTCGAAGGCTTCGCCGGGCGATGCGCCATCCATCAAAAGCGCCCGGCGGGGTTCGGTCGCGCTGCCCGAGCAGTACCTGAGGTACACGCGGTAGTCGCCGGCAATCGCGATAGGCACATCCCATTCCAGCCAGTGCCCCTTGCTCTCATCCCAGTAGCTCAACATTCGGCCCTGGCAGCCGATGCGTTGGAAGAGCTGGACGGCTCCCTCGCCTTGGCCCGCGAAATCCTCGGCCTGCACCGTGACGACGCGATCCTCCGTGACCCCCGCAAGTTCCTGCGGCGGGGCGCTCACGATGATCCGCGCATCCGCGGTGTTGCCCGCCCGGTCCGTCACTCGCACACTCAGGATCTGCGCGCCGGCGTGCGCGAACTCCACCTCGACATCCGGACCTTCGGCTGTCGCCCCGCCGGGAAGTTCCCACCGTATCGTCTCCACGTCCCCGTCGGCATCGCTCACCCGCGCGGCGTACTTCGCCCGGCTCTGACCGGGGGCCAGCGACTGCGGCCCGTCGATGCTCACCACCGGCGCGCCGGGGTTCACGAACTGCCCGGGCGAGATCGCGACGAAGGGGACCGCTCCCAGCAGTGACAGCCGGACTGTACCCGGGCCACGGAGAGTGAGCGTTGCCGGCACCGCAGCCGCGACGGCCACCTTCAGTTCACACGTCTGCCCGGCCTCGCACCGGCCCTTAGCCCTTGCGTCTCCCAGTTCCAGCGCCGCCTCCATGGGGCCATCCTGTGGCGCAACAACCACTGTCAGGTCGGCCGCGCCAGGCTCCGGATGCAGCCGCAGCACCGCCGGCAGCTTGCCCAGTCGCAATTTTAGAGCGCCACCGGCCTTCGCTACCCAGTCGCGGTTGCTCGACCGGAACTGCCACGCGACGTCTCCCGCGAGAATTCTGACTTCGTGATACCCGGGCTCCGCCTTGTCGATGCGCAGCCGGCCGTCGTCGCCGAAGGGCACGACCTGTCCGGAGCTGGTCACGAGTTGCGCGAGTTTCGAGATCGCCGTGTCATCTGGCAGCGGCTCCACCGTTCCCAGCCACAGGTCCAGCGGCCCGGCTGTCTTCTGGTGGATGAGCAGCGAGTGTGCTTGCTCGCCGCTGAACGCGGGCCCTTCGCGGGACAGCAGATCCATGTTGTACAGGATGTGGGGCGTCCAGCGCAGGTGCGCGATCGACCCGATGCCCCCGTTGAAGGCCGCCTGCATGGCGCGCATGGCAATCTCACCATGGTCGGGGTCGCCTGCCAGGCGGTACGCGAAGAACAGGATTTCGGCCACCATGTCATTGTTCGCGACATACCCGGTCATGTTGGGGCAGGACGTATATCGGAACCCGTCCACTTCGGGGACCCACATCTCCGCAACCGCCTGCCGCGCGCCACCCACGATCGACAGGGCAACGCGTTCATCGCCGGTTTCGTTGTAGAACTCTTCCAGCCCGTTGGCCAGCACGCCGAGCATGAAGTTGGCTTCCCCACGGTGCCTCGGGAAGTCCAGACAGTGCCCTGGCACCATCTGCCGGTGCCAGCCGCCGCCGGGGGACTGCCGCTCAAGCGTGCGCTCCACAATGATCCGGCAGGCATTCAGGTAGAACGGGTCGCCGGTGGCCCGGAACGCGGCCATCTGCAAGAGCAGGTTCCAGCCATTGTCCCGGCAGTTGCTGAAGTCGTAGTTGCACAGATACTCGCCCGCATAATGATCGGCTACCAGCCCTGCATTCTCGGCAGCCGTCGGGTCTCCGCTCAGGGCGAACCAGTCGCAGAAGCCCTCGGTCCAGGTGTGGCTGGGCGTGAACCCGCTGCCGGGGATGCCACTGCCCTCATATTGCTGGCTGAAGTACCGCCCCGTGTGCCCCATCGAGTGAATCCACTCGCCGCCGGTATAGGGCCCATAGTGCGCGGTGTCCACGTCGATGGCGTGTCTTGCGGCGCGTTCGCCGAGACGGTACCACTTGGGGTCCGCGCACCGGGCAAACTGCATCAGAAACGCATGGTGGTGGTCATATTCGCCATTCGCCCAGTTCACCTTGCGCTCTCCGAATTGGTCTCCGAAGTTCAGCATCCCGTAGTTGCGGTTGCTCTCGCGGTAGCTCACGTACCCGTTGTAGACCTTCTCGCAGACCTGCTCATAGTCCGGCCAGCGCCCGGTGGTTGCCGGGAGGATCTCGCCGAACACCGCGGTGCCGCAGTATCGTTCCGGACTGCACAGCGCCAGCGGCGGGTCCTGGAGGGCCTGCGCGAATTGTGGTGCATCCGCGGGGGCGGTCCCAGGATGGAACCACAGCAGCACCTCATGCTGCTTGGTCATCCCCTGGCGCAGCTTGTACTTGCCGCCCTTCAGGTAGAAGTAAAGCTTGATGTCATCCAGGAGCGTCTCATTGTCATATGTGCCCTCGGGGAAGTCCGGGCACAGGTCAACGCTCAGGCCATCAGGCGTCACTCGCAAGCCTTTCGGGTATGTCTGCCAGAAGTCCCGCACCATCGCCGTGAGGCCCCAGCGCTCGTTACTCACATCCACCCACCCGTCAGCCCGCGACTTCGCCGGCAGGTCGCCTCCCGCGGGTTCGAGGGTGAAACGGTCGTCTCGCAACTGCTCCAGCTTCATGTCGCCCTTCCCACTCGCGATCTGGCCATCACCCAGGCCGACCGTCCACCTTGCGCCTTCGCCCGGACTGGTGGGCAACTGCAGGGACAGCCCCTCCATCTCCGCGAACTCGCCCGGCTCATCATTCCCCCACAGGGTGTACATCCGCACCAACGGCGACCCGGCGTGGAAGACAAACCGGTTTCGGTAGGTGAAGAACCCTTTGCCTTCCGCGTTCTGGTGGTGGCCACTCAGCTTCACCACGACCCGCAGCGGGCCCGCCTCCTCGATCTCCACAAGCTCCGGCGCGTGGAGCGTGTCGAAGTCCGCTCCCGCCGCGCCAGCCAGTTTCAGGGCCATCGCTTCAGCGCCGATCTCATCCGCATCCGCGAACTGGCCGTCGCCGTCTGCATCAAACCACAGCCGCGTCGGGCAGCCCGAGCGGGTTCCATCGAACTGCGCCCGGAGCAGTCCGGTGTCCACTGTTATCTGCTGCCCGTCTTGACGGACTTTCACCGGCGCGGGGACGGCCATCCGCCGCACCCGCGTCCCGTACTCAACCGAGTAGTCGCTGTGTCCGTTTGCCGGCAGGTCCGCCAGGAAGGTCACCAGCAACCACTTGATGCTCCCGTCCAGCCAGCGCATGGTGGCCTGCGCCTGCATGGGGATCTCGCGGCCCTGGGAGTCCAGCAGCCGCGCGTGATCTGGATTGCCCAGTTCGCCCTTCGCGAAGGGAATGCCGTTGCTCACTGGGAAGCCCTTGAGCGCGCACCCATACGGGTTCGCCACGGTAATTGGCGCCCGCGCGAGCTCCGCCGCTCCGTCGAAGGGGGCCGGCGGGGAGACGGTTACCCGCGCCCATTCCGTTGCCAGTTCGCTCCCATCGAGCTTTGGAGCGATCACCCGGTATTCCACGCTTGCACCCGCCGTTAGCTCTTCCAGGAATACCCGGTGGTTCGCCTGCGGCTTCGGCTCAGTAACCGTCCTGGCATCTTCCTCCCCCATCCGGTACTCCACCGTGCAAGCGGAGGGCCAGGTCGTGATCCACGTCACGCGCAATGCCGGAGCGCCAGCTCTCGTGACCGCGGTGGCTTCCAGGTTGCTCAGTTCGAACTTCCGGCCACGCACCGGCGGCTTCTCGGAAAGGAGCAGCAGATCTTCGGTGATGTGGGAACCGTCGCCGAAAGTCCGGACCGTCACTGTATCGCCCTCGGCAAAGTCCACTGGCTCCTGAAGGAAGTGTATGCGCTGGCGGTTGTCATCCTCCCCCGCCACGAAAGCGCCCATCACTTCGCCATTCACCGTCATCTCATAGATTTCGCGCCCGCGACTGTCATACACCACGAGAGCGGGGTAGAACCGTCCCGCCCTCGGCACCGTGAAGGTGATCCGCCCATTGCCGATGACCGCGTGCCAGCGATACTCGGCGTCATAGTACCGGAAGCCCTGGAGTTCAGCCTGCGGGCTCTGGAGAGCGACGTTGCGCGGGTCTGCCTGGAGCTTCCAGATCAGGTCCAGGCCCTCCGTGACACCGAAGTTCCGGTCGCCTTGCAATTCCATGGCCATCTCCCTCGTGGGCCGGTCGCTGTCCGCGGGGCCATCCGCCGTCACCCAACCCGTGCTGCTCACCGCCGCGTGGGGTTGGCGTGTCTCGGAGAGCACGGTGAACCGGAGCTTCGACTTCCCGTTGTCCTGCACCACCGGGGTATCCACGCACATGTACAGTACGCCATCGGCCAGCGCCACCCGGGGAGACTTGCCCTGTCCGGGCGACCCGTCAGGCGCGAAGGCGGTCAGACCCGGCGCGCCCTCCGTGTGCGAGAACATGAACTCGCAGCCCATCCCCTGCCGCCCGGTCTGCGGGTTGTTGTCGGTGTCCCAGTAGAGGATGAACCCGCTGTTGGCGAATGTGTACGGGTCCGCCGCGTGGAACGCCCACAGCCAGCGGTTCCGAGCGACATTCCCCATCTCCACGCGCACGATGTCCAGTTCGGGGTGTTCCGCGGAGCGTGGGTTCGAGGTCGCCACCGTCTGCAGGGTTTCCGCGAACCGCGGGTCCGTGCCAAGCTCGTCTTCGATGTCATCCGGAAGCCCATCGCCGTCGGTGTCCGCAGCCCACAGTGGGAAGGCCGCGGCAAGCGCGAGGATTCCCACGACGAGGGGCCAGATAGTCCCGTCTCTTCGCTTCATGGTGCGCCTCCAGGTTCGTCCCTGCCTAGCTGCTGATCTCATGCACGATGTCACAGTACTCCCGCACCCGCGCGATCGGTGTCCCCGGGGTCACAGGACTGCCGATGCTCACCACGAACCGGCCCCGGTTCCGCCGTCCGGCCTCGCATTGCCGCTCGATCTCTGCCCGAAGGCTCTGCGATGACCCGTGCTCCATGACCGCGATGGCATCGATGTTCCCCAGCAACGTCATGCGTCCATCCACCAGTTCCGCCACCCGCGGCATGTCCACCTCGAAGCCCTTCTTACCCTCTTCGAGCGCCAGGGCATCGGCCCCCGTATCCAGCAGATGCTCCCAGCGGTCATCGGGCCGCCCGCAGTAGTAATGCACCGACCACAGGCCGGCCTCGCGGATGGCTTCCACCAACGGCCGGACATACTTCAGGCTAAAATCCCTGCACTGTGCGGGGCTGATCATGTCGCTCATGCAGTCCTCAATCCAGATCAGTTCAGCGCCTGCCGCCGCCGACCGCCTGACGTGGTGGATGCTGTGCTGGAGCAGTCGCTCGCAGGCGAGCGAAACGAGTTCCGGCGTCTCGATCATCCGCTCCATCAGTTCCGAGAACCCCCAGAACGCGTGCAGCCACCACCAGGGGGAGGGCGTGTGAGCGATGGGCATGCGTTCCCCACCGAGCTCCTTGAGCAGCAAGTTCGGCAGGTCCAACGAGCCGTCATTGGGAGCGACGAAATCCCCCGGACGAGCCCCGTACACCCGGTCCATCGCGGCCTCAAGTGCGTCAGGCGTTGACACCCCCGCACCCGCAGGGGCGCTGTCACTGCCTGGAGCCGGCTGATGGCCGCCGACCGGAGGGCGGTGAAGCCGCGTGCGGTCACCGGTCACCCGGTTCACCTGCCACGCATCCTCGCCTTCGGTTTCAATGACAAGTTCCTCCTGCAGTTTCCGGCTGTGTCCGTGGTGCACCTGGAACCAGTCTTCGCCGGTGCGTTCGATCATGTCCACCCAGGGCCGCGCCGCGCGCACCGGATCAGCCTCGAACTGGGACCACCAGGGCGCAGCCGTGGCCTGCTCCCAGTGGTCCCGCAGGAACAGTCCCTGGTAGCAGGTGACCGCGGCAAAGGAGTTGGTACCTTCATTGCTGAGCGCCGCCCGAATCTTCTCGCGTCCGGTCATCGCTTGTCTCCGTCGGAATGCGCGGCGGGATGGGCTGACACCATGCGACACATCAGCCCAGCTTCTGGGCAGTTCGCCCGATGATCTCT
>JAGPGE010000336.1 GCA_018056145.1 Armatimonadota bacterium | reverse complement strand
CATGCTCACCAACCTAACGGCCCCGGCACTGTCCGCCTTTCCCCTTCCTGGATTGCGACTGCCGGGGCCGTTGCTTTGCGGAGGGATAACGCACATGCCCACCACCCTCTGGCCTCACCAGCAAGACGCACTCGACTTCATCTCGACCAAGCCCGCCGCCTTACTCAATATGGACATGGGCACCGGGAAGAGTGCCGTCGCCATTCGCTACCTGGAAGCCCGGTCCTGCGCCCGCGTTATCATCCTCTGCCCAAAGTCCGTCGCCCAGGTCTGGCCAGGGCAGTTTGAGCAACACCAGACCCATCCCCACGCAGTGCACGTCCTCGATAGCGGCACGATAGCCGAGCGAACCAAGCAACTTCAGCAGATCACCGGCCCCGCCGTCGTGGTCGTGAACTATGACATCCTCCCCTTCGCCATCGGCCCCGCAATCAAGGCCGCGCAGTGGGATGCGGTAGTCATGGACGAGAGCCACAAGATCAAGGCAGCAGCCGGGAAGATCAGCCGCTTCTGCTCACAGCTCTCCGACAGGATACCCAACCGTCTCGCCCTTACCGGAACAGTCATGCCACACTCACCCCTGGACGTTTACGCGCAGTTCCGGGCGATAGACAAGCGCATCTTCGGCACGTCCAACACCCTCTTCAAGGCGCGGTACGCCGTCTTCGGCGGGTATGAGCGGAAGCAGGTCATCGCCTACCAGAATATGGACGACCTGCACCAGCGCATGGCCCTCGTCACCTACAGGTGCAAGGCCAGCGACGTGCTGACCCTGCCGCCCTTTGTGGACGTGGAGCGGTACTGCGAGCTTCCCCCTGAGGCGCGGCGCGTCTATCAGGACATGGCAAAGCACATGATCGCCGAGATTGACGCAGGCGAGATCACGGCAAGTAACGCCCTGGTCAAGCTGCTCCGCCTTGCGCAGATCGCCAGTGGCTTTGTGGAGGACCACGAACTACACGGCGCAAAGGCTGCGCTTCTCGCCGAGGTACTGGATGACATAGCCCCGGACTTCGACGGGCAGCGGGAGCCGGTCATTGCCTTTGCCCGCTTCCACCACGACCTGAACACGATACGCGCAGTTGCCGAGGCCGCCGGATACACGGTCGGAGAACTGTCCGGGCGGCGCTCAGACCTTGCCGCCTTTCAGGCTGGAGCCTGCGACCTCCTCGCCGTTCAGTTGCAGTCCGGCGGCGTTGGCATTGACCTGACGCGCGCCCGCTACTGCATCTACTACTCGCACGACTGGTCACTTGGAAACTACGACCAGAGCCGGGCCCGAGTACACAGGCCGGGGCAGGAGCGCCCGGTGACTTACGTTCACCTTACCACAAGGGGCACCGTGGACGAGCAGGTGCTCAAGGCATTGCAGGCGAAGCGTGACGTGGTAGAAGCCGTTCTCAATCACCTTACCGCAAGGAGGTAATGATGGACAAGGTACGCAGGTTCATGGAACTGAAAGACAAGATCTCCGCCCTGGAAGCCGACCTGGACGAACTCAACAAAGAGCGTGGAGCCCTTGAGGAACAGATCATCGATGAGTGGCTGGACGCGGGCTGCAACTCCGTGGAGCTTGACGGGCGCAAGACATATCTGCGCGTGGACACATACGCCAGCACCCCGCAGGGCATGGACGCCGTAGCCGCTTTGCTTACCGGCGGCCCATACGCGGACATCGTCAAGCCTAGCGTCAACAAGCAGACATTGAGCGCCCTGGTGCGCGAACTGGACGAACTACCGCCCGAGTGGGAAGGGGTGATTGAGGTAGGCAAGCGGTCGTCGCTGCGCGTCGTCAAAGCATAACATCAAGGAGAAGAACATGGACAAGCTCGCGAAGACAACTAGTATTCTGGACGATCCCGAAGGCGCACTCGTAGCAGTCCGCACCGCAATGGAAGCCCTGGAAGGCGAGAGCCTCTCTCCGTGGGACCTGCCCGAGATCACCGTGCCCGCTGGCGGAGGAACCACCTGGGAGCTTGCCACGGTGGACGGCGACATCTCTGAGAAGGAGATCGTCGGTGTCATCCTGGACGTGCAGCGCGTCCGGCAGTATTACGCCGCGAAGTTCGATGGAGGAAGCGCCCCGCCCGACTGCGCCAGCGCAGACGGCATCACCGGCGTCGGATCGCCCGGCGGCGACTGCGCCACCTGCCCCCTCGCACAATGGGGCAGCGCCGAGAACAACTCGCAGGCCTGCGGCGAGCGTCGCCACGTCCTGCTGCTCACAGCGCACAGCAACCTGCCGGTATTCTTCAACGTGCCCCCAAGCTCCATCAGGTCCCTGAAGCAGTACCTCATGGGCCTCGCGGGAGCCGGGCAGTCGTACTTCCAAGTCACGACGAAGATCAGCCTGGCGAAGGCAAAGTCCGGCACCGGCATTGAGTACAGCAAGGCTGTATTCACCCGCGTCGCGCCCCTTGACCCTGGGCAGGCAGCCGTGGCCGCCGAGTACAGGGCCACCGTCCGGGGGCTTCTGGCAAGGCGCATCGTGGAAGCCCCGCGCCCCGTCAATGAGATCGACGTGGATGATTTCACCAACTGAGAGGCAGGGAGTCAAGGGGGCGGGGCTATCAGCCCCGCCCCCGCCCAACTATGAACGACTTCCTGCAAGCCCTTTACGGGGACCTCGAAGACGGCGACCACTGGTATATCTGGACCCTCGCCCCGGATCGGGCGAAGGCATCCACATGGTTTTCAGGCCCTGCCTATGAGCAGGCGGCGGCATTCTGCGCCGCTCAGAATGGCGTGAACGTCTACTGGCCGATCGCCTTTGCAGCCGAACAGGGCAGCCCTCGGGAGCGCATGACTATCGGCACGGTGGCCGGTATCGTGGGCCTTGTCGCGGATGTGGACTTCCAGAGTGAGACCCATCCCCACGCGCCACCCGACGCGACGGCGGCAGGCAGGCTCATTGAGACATTCCCCCTGCTACCCACCGCCGTCGTTCATAGCGGCAACGGACTGCAAGCGGTCTGGATGTTCAGGGAGCCCTGGCGCTTCGAGAATGACGCCGAGCGCGGCTCCGCGCAGCAGATAGCCCGTGGCTGGGCGTATAGCCTCGCACGGGCCGCCGCGAAGCTCTCTTGGGCGCTAGACCCCGTACACGACATAACGCGCGTTATGCGCGTTCCTGGGACCTACAACGTCAAGCGTCCAGGACACCCCCTGCCTGTTACACTCCTTGAGCTGGACAACGACCGGCGCTACAACCCAGAAGATATTGAGCAATACTGCGCCGACGTGCCCTCGCCAGAAGGTGTCTCACCTGTCTCCGTTGACCTCAGCGCCGACTTCCCTATCACGAAGCATGAGGCCCTCCTCACTAACCTGGATGAGTACAGGCAGACGTGGGAGCACACCCGCAAGGCACTCGCCGGGAAGTCGGCAAGCGAGCATGACATGGCCCTTGCCTCATATGCTGTCCTGTCCGGCTGGGCTGACAATGAGATCGCCGCAATGCTCAGGGAGCACCAGCGGCTCCACGGCAACAAGCCCGAGAAGCTAGCGGACGCACGGTACTTCGGACGCACGATAGCCAAGGCGCGGTCAAGCCTCGGGCGGGACGAAAAGTACCAGCAGGCAGGAGAGGTCCTCGCCGACCCCGAATATGATAGAGATGAGCGCATCCAGGCATTAGCGCAGCGGTGGGAAGTGCCCCTCCAGAACGTCCAGAGGGTCACGGGCGACCCCACAATCTACCGCCTCTGGATCGGCGGGAAGTGCGCCGAGATTGACGCTACAAGCCTCGTCAATCAGCAGAGGTTCCTCGGGGCAATGATCTCCGTGGCGAATATGTACCCGCGCCCGGTGGGGCAGAAGGAAAGCCCTGGATGGCGGGACTATGTGAACGTGCTCTGCGCTATCGCCGAGGAGGTCGAGGTTGGCCCGGCGGCTACCGTGGCCGGTGAGTTCCTGGACCTGATCTCGGGATTCATCGAGTCGCAGGCCATCGTGGACACACCTCCCGGCGAGCTTGTCAACGGGCACGCCCTGTTCCGCAGGGACGGGCGGATATGGTTCAAGCCGGAGAGCCTGCACAGGTATCTTCAGCACTCGGGCTACAAGCAGAACCGGCGTCGGGTGGCCCAATACCTGCGGACGTTGGGTGCGGAGTTCAAGCTACACAAAACGGAACATTCTGAGAACGGGTCCCATCCGGTGCGATATTGGGGTATCACGGAGAGGAGCGAGGAATGATGCGCTGGTGTTACTTTGCTACCGCCACGTTACCGCGCTGGAGGCCTTTTGGGGCCTACACTATAGCACATTTCAAAAGGGTCCGGTAACGCGGTAACGCCGGTAACTCCCCTTTTGAGATTTCGCGAAAACCGAACCAAAAGACGAAAGCTCCGGGAAGTCCCGTTACCACGTTACCTGAGAAGAAAACCACGCTGCGAGCCTGCTGATAGCACCAGCGCAGAGATTTCGGTAACGCGAAGAAAGTTACAGTAAGCGCAACCAGTTACAATTGGGGTTGACACGGAATGGACACAAACGAAGACCGTCTGATAGGTCCGCCCGGATGCGGGAAGACAACGACGCTCTCACAGGTCCTCGCCTTCCACGCCCGCGAGGTCGGCTCGAACGCCGTCATTGCCATCTCGCACACCCGCGCAGCCGCCGCCGAGCTTGCCGGGCGGAAGACGCCAATCCCGCGTGATAACATAGCCACCCTGCACGCCCTGGCCTTCCGCGCCCTGGATCGCCCGAAGGTCGCCGAAGACAGCGAGCACCTCTGCGAGTTCTCCGAGGCCTTTCCGCACTGGCGCATGGCTGCAAGTGTGGACGCGGAAGACCTCGCATTCCACACCGGCGGGGCTCCAGGTGACTGCCTTCTCGCCGACTACGGGCGCTTGCGAAACCTGCTCACACCGCGCGAACTCTGGCCACCCGAGACAGCATCATTCGCCCGAGCGTGGGAGCAGTACAAGGCAAGCAGCGACACCATCGACTTCACGGACATGATCGACCTGGCGAGCACGCTTACCGACTGCGCCCCACAGGACCCTGCCGTTATCGTCCTTGACGAAGCGCAGGACACGAGCAGGCTCCAATGGAAGCTGCTTCAGCGGTGGACTAGTGCACCGTCCTGTGAGAAGTTCATCACCGCCGGGGACCCAGACCAGAGTATTTACGAATGGGCCGGAGCCGACCCCGCGTGGTTCCTCGAGAACAGGCCCGCAAGGCAGCGCGTGCTGGAGCAGTCTTACCGCGTCCCACGTGCGGTTCACAAGCTGGCAACCTCCTGGATCGCACAGGTGAGCAATCGGGAGCAGATCACATACCTCCCGCGCGACGCCGACGGGCGGGTATCACGCAATACCGCCACCTACAAGTACATCGACCCGATACTGCCGGTCATAGAGCACCACCTCAGCGCCGGGAAGTCCGTCATGGTCATGGCCCCCTGTGGATACATGCTCACTGAGCTACTTACAGCCCTGCGCCGCCTTGCTATTCCGTTCGCCAACCCGTGGCGCAGGAAGCGCGGCGATTGGAACCCGCTCTACCAGCGCAAGGGGAATAGCACGGTGGGCGGCATCCGAGCCTTCCTCGCCCCCCAGGCCGACGGGCGCTTCTGGACGCCGGGAGAGGTCAGCGCCTGGATGAAGATTGTAAAGGGTGTCTTCGTGAGGGGTGGGCGCGCGGAGCTTGAGGCCAGAATCAAGGCCATGAAAGACGACGACTCGGACCTGCTGATGAGCGACATTATCGGCCTGCTTCAAGATGAGGAAGACTTCTCAGAGATGCTCGCGGGAGGCCTTGACTGGCTGGAGGGGCACATCCTCGCGGCAAAGGCGAAGGCAGCGGAGTTCCCGCTTCGTGCCGTGCGCAAGCGTGGCCCGACTGTCCTGGACGAAGAGCCACGCTTGTTCATCGGGACCTGCCACAGCTTCAAGGGCGCTGAGGCTGACGTGGTGATTGTGTTCCCGGACCTATCGCCTCAGGGGTATACTCAGTGGGTGACTGGGCACAGGGATAGCATTGTGCGGCTGATGTACGTGGCATTCACAAGAGCCCGCGAGGAGCTTGTTCTCTGCGGGGCGGCGACCGGGGCGGCGGCATGGTGAGCGAGGCGACCTTGCAGCGGAAGATTCAGGCGGCAGTACGGGCCGCAGGCGGAAAGGTAATCAAGATCCACGGTGGACAGTTCAGCGTGGCGGGGACGCCGGATTTAATCGGGACGCTGAACGGCAGGCCCTTCGCGGTGGAGGTGAAGGTTCCCGGCGGCAAGACGACGAAGCTACAGGATCACGAGCTGGCGGCGTGGAAGGCGCAGGGCTGGAATACGGGGGTTGCATACAGCGTAGAAGAGGCGATGGGTATCATTACACAGGAGGCGAGCAGGGATGGAAAGTAACGGGTTGCGCGACGGAGAGGCGACGCCGGAGGAGGTCGCGGCGCGCTGAACGCAGCAGGCGAGAGGTCACTCGCGGAGGCCGAAGCGCGGCTTGCGCCACGGAGTTCGACCGACGCCGCACTAACTGAGCGCGCCGAATGGAGGTCGCATGATGACTGAAGCAGTGTGGGACCTGCAATATGTGCTGGATGGCTTGCGCCTGGCGGCGCAAAAGCCCATGGACGATGATGCGACCTATTCGGCGCTTATTGAATTGGCATACTGTGGCCTTGTTGAGCACGACATGGATGCGCGGGTCTGGAAATTGACGCCCATGGGCCGCGCGCTCATGGCGATTCTGGAGAG
>JAGPGE010000335.1 GCA_018056145.1 Armatimonadota bacterium | reverse complement strand
ATCATGTACGGCCCCAAGCCGAAGCGGTGGGTGCTACCGCTCTTCCAGCGTCGCTTGCCCTCCAGCGACAGGCAGGCTAGTTCGCCACCGGGAATGACCCCGTAGATGTTCCCATTGTAAAGGATGGGGCTCTGCTGGTCGGAGCCGAAGGTGCGGGCGTCCACCCGCCAGACCTTCTCCACGGTGAATGGCCCTGAGCCTTTGAGCCGGATCATCATCGCACCCGCGTTGTACCCGCCGCACAGAAAGATGCGGCCGTCGCCGACGGGAATCGGCACCGGAATGTTCGCGGTGCTCACCGTCCACTCGCTGGTCTCGAACAGAACCGAACCGTCGGACGCGGACACACCCACGACCCCGCCGCTGGCGCAGTACAGGTACATCTTCTTGCCTGCATGGGTCATGGGTACCACGGAGGAGTGGGTCATGTCCCAGCCCTTCGGGTTGGGTGTGGACCACAGCACCCGCCCTGACCCAATGTCAGCCGCGATCATCAGCGCCTTGCCACCCGGCGCGATGATCGCCTTGTTATCGTCGATCAGGGGACACTGCCCGGCATACCAAGTGGGCACTTTCGTCCCATACTTCGCGACCAGGTCCATCTTCCAGTACGGCTTGCCGGTGTTCGCGTCCGCGCACATCACGTGACACTTCGGCCCGAGTGTGAGCACGTACTTGCCGCTCACCGCGGGAACCGTGCGGGACATCCCGTGGTTGCGCTTCACGTCCACGGGATAGGACTGAGTCCACAGCAGGCTCCCGTCGGCAAGGGAGAAGCAGCGCAGGGCATCGGCCCGCGCCTGAGTGTCGTAGTCAAGAAGGTAGACCTTGCCGTTCACCACCGCCGGGCCGGCATGGCCTTCACCAAGTTCCACACTCCACAGCTTCGGCGGACCGCCGGAGCCCCAGGATCGGGCGAGGCCGGATGCATTCGGGGCGATATTGCTGAAGTCCGCTCCCCGGTACCTTGTCCAGGTCCCCGGAAGTGCGGGCACAGAGACCGGGGTCACAGGCGATCTTCCGCCGGACGGCGGTCTCGATGGTTGCGCAGGGAAGGACGGAGCTTCGCCGGGCGCGTCGCGCTCGAACATGGGCGGCGGCAGAGGTGCGTCATGGGAGTCGGAGGCACCGGAGCCAGGAGCACTCTTCTCCTCGCCATCCTGAACCTGCTCAAATGCCGCTTCTTCGCCGATCCCGCATCCGGGTGGGTTCAGCCCACCGGGCACAAGGCCGCCGCCCGTGCCGTCTTCCGCGGACTGTCTCCGGCCAGTCTGCGTGGGGTCGGTCTCCTCCAGCGGCGGGTTCACTCGGAACCACAGCACCACGCAGAGGATCCCAGCCACCGCGAAAAGGAAGGGGATGGAACGCACGGCGAGTACGCTCCAGCGAGGCAGCGCCCGCGCGGTCGGGGGTTGTGGGGGCGCCGGATCAGCCGACGGTGCCTGCAGGGCCTCATCCTCGACTGAACTGGGAGTTCGCCGTGCTATCTGTTCAGGCGGCTGGGTCATTCGGTCAACTCATGCGCTGCGCCACACCCCACCGGGCGGCATGGCTTGCGGAACTTGTGATATACTGCTTGTGCCCAGTATACCCTAAACGCCGCAGACCGGCGCGAAGTTGCCCGGCAGCGGCATTGACGTTGAATATTCACAAGTTATATAATGTTGGACAGTGAGTCAAGCTCACCTGAGGTGACGACCGCGAGCCAATGGACGCCGCTGAGCCGAACGTGACAACGATCATCGCCGTCTCTCCTGCACATGGCTGGGATCGGCGGGCTCTTGAAGCGCTGGCTGCCGGGCTTGCAGCGGACTCCCGAGTCGTTCTGCTTCTTCCGGACCTGTACCACATCCCCGATGCCTCAGCGGTGTGGGACGAACTGCATAGTTTGACCGGCCCTGTGCGCCTCATCACGCGCCTGCACCCGCGGGCGGCGGAATGGGTGCTGCGTACGCATCTGCCTGACATCGCGCAGGTGGAAGTGAACCGTTTGGATGACTTCGCGGTGCCACAGGACGTGCTCGAGGCGGCGGGCATGACGTTGGACCAGACCCCGCGGAACCCGCCCGAAGTTGAGACACGCTGGCATGACACACCCTCGCGCTGGTACCCGGTGAGGGATGCATCGCGCTGCAGCCACTGCGGCCACTGCGTCCAGTTCTGCTTGTTCGGTGTCTGGAGCAGGGGAGAGACGGGGGAGGTCGGGGTGACCAATCCGGACGCCTGCAAGGACGGCTGCCCGGCATGCGCGCGAATCTGTCCGCAAGGAGCCATCATCTTCCCCGAGTACCTGGACGACCCGGCGATCTGCGGCGCCCCTGGCCAGTTCGTGGAACTCGACGCGGCTGCCCGCCGCATGTACTATCTGCGCGCCGCAGTCGCCTGCCCCGTCTGCGGCCAGACGGGCAAGCCCAGGGCGGCCAATCGCGGCGAACCGTGTCCTGAGTGTGGACGCAGGACGGAGCTTCCGCTGTCACCAGCCCCCGAGCCCAATCCCGTAATGTCTGACATCGACTCGCTCATCGATGACCTCGAGAACCTGCAGGACAGGAGCGTCTGAGTGGCCTGGGACCGGGGAGCCCCCATCGTCCTGACTGCGGACCGCACCCTGATGGCCGACTACGGGGTGCTTTTGGACGGCATGATGGCCAGCAGCCAGACTACCACCACCCCTTGGCCGGTGGTCAGCGCCCTGATTGCCCCGCGTGCCCCGCATCCCGGTGGCCTTGCGAAGGTCGCCCCTCTCGGGCTGCGCAGGGTTCAGGCGGCGCTGATCGCGGGGGGCTTCAGCCCCGAAGACATCGCAGTCGTGGACGATGCCCACATCGGCGCCGTGATTGGCCCCAACACCCGGGTCGTGGGGATTGCCTCCGGCGAACCCACCGGCATCGGCATGAGCAGCACCACCATGGCCGGCGTCGCGGGTGGCTGCATCTACCCCCAGGTGCTGTTCCAGAGGCTGCTTCGAAGGACCAGGCAACTCGTGACAAGCCGATGCCCTGACGCCCGTATCGTCATGGGCGGCCCGGGTGCCTGGCAGTATGCGGCGAGCCCGGACATCGCGGCGCAGCACGGCGTGGATCACGTGGTCGTCGGGTACGCCGAGACGGCCGCGCCATCCCTGTTCCGCGCACTGGTATCGGGACAGGACGCGCCGCACGTGTTGACCGCCGACGGCCCCGCCGCCCACGACATCCCGCGCATTCTCGGTCCGTCCACCATGGGCGTGATCGAGATCAGCCGGGGCTGTGGTCTTGGCTGCGGATTCTGCACCATCGGCCGGGTTCCCATGCAGCACCTGCCGCCCGACACGATCCTGGCCGACGCCCGCACCAATGTGGATGGCGGCGTCACCAGCATCGGCGTTCTCAGCGAAGACATCTTCCGCTACGGCGGCGCCGGTGTTCACCCGAACCCCGGCGCGCTCCTGAGCCTGCTGTCTGACCTGCGTGCGATCCCGGGCATGCGGCTGATCCAGGCTGATCACGCCAATATCGCGACCATCCGGCATTTCAGCGACGAACAACTCCGAGCGATCCATGGCCTCATGTGCGGTGACACGGGCGCCCGGCACCCGTGGGTGAACGTGGGCGTGGAGAGCGCCAGCGGAGCGCTCCTGCGCAGGGCGGGTGGCGGCGGCAAGATGGTGGACATCTCCGACGAAGACTGGCCAGGGCAGTGCGCCGAGCAACTGGCGCGCCTGTGCCGCGCGGGTTTCTCGCCCATGGTCAGCCTCCTCATCGGCATTCCGGAGGAGACACAGGAGGATATCGCGGCCACCTGGGAGTGGGTCCACTCCATATCAGCACTCAACGTTACCGTGTTTCCGGTGCTTTACGCGCCGGTGGACGGCGCTGATCCCATCACCAGGGATGACCTCACACCGCTTCACTGGCGGCTCATGCGGGATTCATACGAGCTCAACTTCAGGCGGGTGCCGGTGTTGTACGCTGACAACCAGTTGGGGGCGGGCGTCGCGATGTGGCGCAGGGCGGCACTCCAACTGACGGGGCGCGGACAGGTCGTGCTATGGCGCCACCTGTTGACGCGGCTCCAGAGGAGGTCGGCGCGTGGTTGATCGGGGAAGGCTGGAACGGTGCCTGCGTGGCGCCTGCGATCACCTGCTCTCCGAGCGGGTCGCGGGTGGCTGGTGGGAGGGGCGCTTGTCTTCCTCTGCGCTGGCAACCGCAACCGCTGTCAGTGCGCTTTCCGTGGCCGGAGAGGCCGAGGATGCGGCCCTGATCCGCCGCGGAGTGGACTGGCTCACCGTCCAGCAACTGGCTGATGGGAGTTGGGGCGACACCCCCGACAGCCCGGGGAACCTTTCGACCACGCTTCTTGTGCTGTCCGCGCTGCGCCTCGCGACGGAGCACCCAGTTCCACCATCAGTGCCCGCTCGCGGCATGCAGTTCGTCGAGCATTGCGCACCGGGGAAGACCATCGCCCAGGCAGTGAGGAACATCTACGGTGCGGACCGGACCTTTGCGGCGCCGATCCTCATGAACTGCGCGTTGGCGGGCCTTGTTCCTTGGAAGGATGTGCCGGGCCTGCCGTGCGAACTCGCGGCTCTGCCAAGAGCGTTGTACAAGGGTGTCCGGTTACAGGTCGTGAGCTACGCCCTGCCGGCCCTGATCGCGGTGGGGCTTGTGATCAGTCGACGCAATCCGGCCGGGTCAGGGCTGTCGTCACTGCGCCGGGCGCTGACCCCCGCTCTGCGGGGCAAACTTGCGGCACTGCAGCCCGAAAGCGGCGGGTTTCTGGAGGCCACGCCACTGACGGCGTTCGTCGCGATGAGTCTCGCGGACGCTTTTCGGGCTGCGGACCCGGTCCTTCAGCGTTGTCTTGGGTTCCTGCGCGTCTCGGCGAGGGACGATGGAAGCTGGCCGATTGACACCAACTTGAGCACTTGGGTCACGACCCTCGCGCTCAATGCCCTGAAGGTCTCGGCCCATGAGGCCGACGTGTCCGCCGCTCGGCACTGGGTCCTGGCGCAACAATTGCGCGCCGTGCACCCGTATACCGGCGCGGCGCCCGGCGGTTGGGCCTGGACCGACCTGTCCGGAGGCGTGCCGGATGCCGACGACACCTCCGGCGCGCTGCTGGCGCTGGTGGACCATCTGGATCGGGCCGCACGAGAGAGTGCGGTCCGCTGGCTCCTTGGCCTGCAGAATGGCGACGGCGGCTGGCCCACTTTCTGCCGCGGATGGGGCAAGCTTCCTTTCGACCAGAGCTGCCCGGACATTACCGCGCACGCGATTAGGGCGCTGAAAGCCGTAGGAGCCGCGGGGAATGCGCGGGTCGGTCGGGCAGTGGAACGCGGACTTGCATATCTCGCCGCGTCGCGCAATCCGGACGGCTCCTGGGATCCGCTGTGGTTCGGCAACCAGGCCGCACCGGGCATGCGCAACCCGGTGCTGGGAACTGCCCGGGTCTTGCCTGCCCTGCCTCAAGGCCCGCTTGCATCGGACGGCCGGGCATTCCTGCGCAGCGCCCAGAACCCAGACGGGGGATGGGGAGGGGCGCCGGGAGTGGCATCTTCCGTCGAGGAGACGGCGCTGGCCGTTAGCGCCCTTGCGCTGCAGCCCGCTGAATCCGAACTTGCGCTGGCCGCGGGCGTCTCTTACCTGTTGAGCCGCATCGAGGACGAGTCATGGACGCGCCCGTCACCGGTGGGGCTGTACTTTTCGAGTCTGTGGTACTCGGAAAAGCTGTACCCGGTCATCTGGACCGTGGAAGCTCTTGGGCGGGTCCGGTCAGCGCTGGACACTGCTCAAAGGCAGCAGGACCTACCAAGAGAGAGGAAAGGACACCGAGCATGACCCGATGGACTCCGGCCGTGCTGATGTTCGCCGTCTGCATACTCACCGCAGGGACCGCAACCGCCCAGCATGTGGGGTGGCGCACCGATGGAACCGGCAAGTATCCGGCAGCAAAGCCGCTGACAACCTGGGGGCCGACCACCAATGTCCTGTGGAAGACCCCGATGCCCTCGGCATCCAACGCCACGCCCGTACTGGTCGGCGACAAGCTGTTCGTCACCGCCGAACCGATGAAGCTCATCTGCGTGGATGCGAACACCGGCGAGATCATCTGGGAGGCCGAGAACAGCTTCGAGGACATGGCTACGCCCGAGGAAGCCGCCCAGATGGCTGCGAAGAACCAGGAAGCCCGGGATCTGCGCCGGGAGCGTGGCGGCCTTTGGGGCAAGGTCCGCAGGCTCAAGACATCGGTGCAGGACGATCCCGAGAACGCGGAGCTGAAGAAGGAGCTTGAGGAGGCCCAGTCCCGGCAGAAGGAGATTGACGGCCTTCTGGCGGAATATGACAGGCTCTGGTACAGCATGCCAGATGTCCACCCGATCAACGGCAACTCCAGCGCAACGCCCGCCAGCGATGGCGAGCATGTCTGGGTGTCCTTCGCCACCGGTCTCGTGGCCTGCTATGATCTCGACGGCAACCTAGTCTGGCGGCGCATGGTGGAGAAGCCAAACATCACGTGGGGATCGTGCTCCTCGCCCGTTGTGGTGGACGACATCGTGCTGATCCACATCCACCACCTGTTTGGGCTGGACAAGCTCACGGGCGAGACCCGCTACAGCCCGGCGAGTGAGTGGAACTGGGGCACCCCGGCGCTCATGACGCTGCGGGACACGGTGGTGGCCATCGATGGCTCCGGCACGGTAATCCGCGTGAGCGACGGCAAGGTCATGGCC
>JAGPGE010000333.1 GCA_018056145.1 Armatimonadota bacterium | reverse complement strand
GGACTCAGGGTCATCGAGCGAGAAGACCTGCACCTGGTCAATGTCCGCGCAGTAGAGGAACCCATTGAGCACGCACATGCCCTTGGGTGCTCCGAGTGGGGTGTCCTTCGTGCGCTCGCGCCATTTGAGGGTCTCGATGGAGCCGTCGGCGTTGAGTCGGGAGATGAAGCCGACGTTGTCATTCTCCCATCCGGGCCCCACGATGTTGGAGACGTATGCGTACCCCGTGTCCGGATCGTGGCAGACGCTTTCGGGCACCATCATGCCCTTGATGGACAGGATGAGAGCGGCGATGAGGGCCTTCTCAAGCATGGTCATCTCTCCAATCATCGATGGCGAACCCTGCGGTCGCCCCCCGTGCCTTTCGCCGGCCTACCACCGCCTTCCTTCATTCCGTGAAGGTTGAAATGTCGGCCGAGAGGAATCCAGAACCGCACGGGCGCAACATCCGATCCCCCGCCCGCGGACAGGAGCGACCAGCCATGCCTGACACCCCGCGCCGCCCCAATGTGGTGCTGGTGATTACTGACGACCAGGGCTACGGAGACCTGGGCTGCCACGGCAACCCGATCATTCAGACGCCCAACATCGATGCCATGCACTCCGAAAGCCTTCGGTTCACCAACTTCCACGTGGGCCCGACCTGCGCACCCACACGCGCCGGGCTCATGACCGGGCGCTACTGCAACTGCACCGGCGTGTGGCACACCATCGGCGGCCGGTCGCTCCTGCGGAAGGACGAGATCACCCTGGGAGATGTGTTCCGCGCGGGCGGGTATCGCACCGGGATGTTCGGCAAATGGCACCTGGGCGACAACTACCCGTTCCGGCCCCACGACCGGGGCTTCGACGAGGCGCTCTACCACGGTGGCGGCGGCGTGAGCCAGACCAATGACTGGTGGGGCAACGACTACTTCGATGACACCTACCTGCGCAATGGTGAGCCAGAGACGTTCGCGGGTTACTGCACCGACGTGTGGTTCTCGCAGGCAATGGACTTCATCGACCGCAATCGCAATGAGCCGTTCTTCTGCTATCTGTCCACGAACGCTCCTCACAGCCCGCACAATGTCCCTGAGCGGTACGCGCGACTGTACGAGGGGCTGCCGTACGAGCGTGATCGGTTCTACGGGATGATCACGAATATCGACGACAACATGGCCCGGTTGCGGGCACACCTGCGGGAATTGCGCCTCGAACGTGACACGATCCTGATCTTCATGACCGACAACGGCACCGCGAACGGGTGCCGCTTGGATCGCAACGGATTTGTGGTTGATGGCTACAATGCGGGCATGCGCGGCGTAAAGGGGTGGGAGTACGACGGCGGGCACCGGGTGGTCTTCTTCCTGCACTGGCCGGGCGGAGGGCTGAATCAGGGGCGAGACATCACCGACCTCACCGGGAACATTGACGTCATGCCCACCCTCGCGGACCTGTGCGGTATCCCGGGCCCGCACCCCGACAATGTTCACGGGATCAGCCTCGCGCCGCTCCTGCGAGGCGAGCAGCACAGCCTGCCAGAGCGCACCATCGTGACCGATTCCCAGCGCGTCGAAAGCCCCATCAAGTGGAAGCAGAGCGCAACCATGACCCAGCGCTGGCGGCTGGTCAACGGCACGCAACTGTTCGACATCCAGGCCGACCCGGGGCAGCGAAACGATGTTGCGGCGGATCACCCGAACGTCGTGGAGCAACTGCGCTGCGAGTACGAGAAATGGTGGGAGACCGTGTCGGAGCGCTTCGATGACGACCCGGCGATCATCATCGGGTCGGACAACGAACCGGTGTCGATGATCACCACCCATGACTGGCATAATGAAAACAGCGAATGCGCCTGGAACCAGGGGCTGGTGCGCCAGGGGCACCGCTGCAATGGTTACTGGGCAATTGACGCCGCGAGACCGGGACGGTATGAGTTCGAATTGCGCCGCTGGCCGCGCCAGGAGGATCGTGGGATGACCGAGGGCATCCCGGGGGAGATCGTGGACTGGTACACCGGCGGCAATGCCCTGCCACTGAAGGAAGCGCGCATACAGGTGGGCGAATGCGAGGGCAGCCGGACTATAGAGCCCGGCGACAAGGCCGCGATCTTCGAGTTTCAGCTTCCTGCAGGCCCGACCAGCCTGCAGACGTGGCTTGTGGCTGAGAACGGGGAGGACATCGGCGCGTATTACGTGTATGTCCGTCGGGTGGCTGACTGAAACAGGGTGGCGCACCATGCCTTTGGGTCGAGTGCTCCCTCGCCAGGTGCACCGCTTGCGAGCAAGCAGTGGCGCCGGCTCGCGAGGCCGTCGGGCACGTATCGGTACCCTCGTGCGCGCTCCCTTCGGGTTGGCTCTCCGTGTCCGCCCTGCGTCTGAGCCTGCTCATCTTCGGCCTATGCCTTCCCGCGCACTGCGGAGTGAGAAGGTGTTCGCGGTCGAGGTGTGGAACCCCTCGGCTTTCTGGCAGAAAGCAATCCACGGGACAGGCGCGATGGCGCCTTCCCATCAACTACAGGAGGACTTGCGATGGCTGACGGCAAGAGTATCGGTTACGACGACACTCCGGTTCTGGTGGGGGCCAAGTGGCATGTTCATGACGGCAACCGCCCGCAGCCCAAGGTTGTTACCCCCGGCACCAACAGCACCCAGGAGGCGCCCGGGATCCCCCCAAGCGATGCCGTGATCCTCTTCGATGGAACGGGTCTGAGTGGATGGGTAGCGAAGAAGGGTGGCGAGGCGGGCTGGAAGGTGGAGGACGGGTACATGGAGGTCGTCCCGGGCACCGGGAACATCCAGACGAAGGAGCAGTTCGGGGACTGCCATCTTCACCTGGAGTTCCGCTCGCCTCATGAGGTCAAGGGCGAGGGCCAGGGCCGCGGCAACAGCGGCGTGTTCCTCATGGGCAGGTACGAGATCCAGGTTCTGGATTGCTACGAGAACCCGACTTACCCCGACGGCACCACTGGCGCCATCTACGGGCAGTTCCCGCCGCTGGCCAATGCTTGCCGCAAGCCCGGAGAGTGGTCAGAGTATGACATCATCTGGGAGGCCCCGCGGTTCGAGGGCAACCGGGTGATTCGCCCCGCATTCGTCACGGTGCTGCTCAATGGCATTGTCCTGCACCATCACAAGGAATTGCTGGGCGTGACGAGCCACCGCGTCCTGACCACCTACGAACCCCACGGGCTGGTGGGACCTTTGGAGCTTCAGGACCACGGTGACCTGGTGCGCTTCCGGAATATCTGGTACCGGCCGCTTCCGGACTACGACGCCGAGTAGCGCCGGTCGCGTCTTGGCGGACATCCATAGCGGCAGCCCGAGAGGGCTGCCGCTATGGATTCGGGAGACAAGGACCTGCCCCCGGACTCGGTGAATCACTACCCGTCTGATCTCTGCGGATGTACCCAAGGGGGCCTGCGCTGTGCCACGCTTCTTGGTTTCGGTTCTCGCACTCGTGTGTTTCCTCGCACATGCCGGGCCGACCATGCAGGACCCGGATGTCCGCCCATCCATGTGCCTTAACGGTGAATGGCAGTTCCAACCCGCGAGCGACACGCTCGAACCACCCGCGCCGGATGCCTGGGATGCCGTCCCGATCCGCATCCCCTCGCCCTGGAACGTCAACTCCTTTTCGCGCGGAGACGGTGGCGACTTCGTGGCCTTCCCAAGCTACCCGGCGTCCTGGGAGAGAGTGCGCGCCGCGTGGCACCGGCGCGAGTTCACCGTGCCCGAAGCCATGCGCGGCAAGAGCATCTTTCTGCGCTTTGAGGCCGTGAGTTTCCGTGCGGAAGTGTATGTCAACGGCAAGCTCGCAGGTACGAATGAAGACGCCTTCCTGCCCTTCGAACTGGACGTGACTGGTCTCGTACGCCCGGACGGCCCCAACGAACTGCTGGTGGGTGTGCAGGGACACCATCTGTTCAACGTGAACGGCCGGGCGACCTACGGTTGGGGTAGCTTCTGGGGAGGACATATCCACGGCATCTGGCAGGATGTGTGGCTGATCGCCAGGCCAAAGGTCCGCATCAGGGACGCCTTCGTGATGACAAGCGTTGAGAACCGAACCATCACGCTGCAGGTCACGCTGACGAACCAGTCAGGGGAGGCCGCGCGAGTGCGGCTGAATAACCATGTCTTCCCGGCGGACAAGCCCGCGCCCGGCAGCGCGCCGGAGAAGGGTTTCAAGCGCATGTGGGTGGAGGTCGGTCCGGGCGAGACCCGCACCGTCACGCTCAGCGAACCGTGGGCATCCCCGCGCTTGTGGTGGCCGGATGACCCGCAACTGTACATGCTGGTGACGCGCATCTACCCCGGTGACGAAGCCGGCGAGCCGCTGGACATGCTGCGCACCCGCTTCGGCTTCCGGGAGTTCAGTATCGGCCCGGATGGCCGGAAGTTCCGGCTCAACGGGGTAACCTGGTCGGGCCGCGGCGATGCCTGGCATTTCATGGGCATCCCGCAACTCACCCCCGCCTACGCCCGGGCATGGTACGAGATGGCGAAGTCCTGCAATATCAACATCATCCGCCTGCACGCCCAGGTCTACCCCGAGTACTACCTGGACGTGGCTGATGAGATGGGCATGCTCATCGTTGACGAGACCGCCCTGTGGGGCTCGGCCATCAACTTCTGGTACAACGACGACTTCCTGCGCCGGGCCAGTGACCACGCTAGGCGCCTGGTACTCCGCGACCGGAACCATCCTTCCGTGGTGCTCTGGAGCGTCGCTAACGAGATCTACGCCCGCAAGGCCGACGACAATGCGCCAAGTCTCGACTGGATCTTCGCGCGGTATGCGGAGTGGGCGCAGGAGATGAAGGACCTCGACCCCACTCGTGAGGTCTCCAGCGACGGAGACAATGACCTGAATGGGCGCCTGAACATCTGCAGCTACCACTATCCCGGCGCGGGTGACCCGAAGCGCGGCAAGATCACCACCATCGGCGAGTCGGGGAGCATGTACTATTCCACGCCGCCAGAAGTCGCCCACGCCATTGGCGACCGCGCATACCGGACATCCAATGACCGCATGGAAGCGGTGGCCATCGAGACCGCCGACCTCATCGAGGGCTATCGCAAGTGGGCTGCCTACTCCACGCCCTTCAACATCGTCTGGTATGGCCTGGAGCCCTTGCCGATTGACGTGAAGTTCGAGTATGAGGACCTTACCGCACCGGGCGTGAAGCCAGAGCGCCTTGGCCCGTACACCACGGCGCTCAATGCCGGACGCGACCCACGGCTGCCTAATTTCAGACCCAATCCGCTTTACGTGGCGGTCAAAGACGCCTTCGAACCGATCCGCTTCTTCCTCAAGGAGCGCAACCCCGTTCTCCGGGCCGGGCAGCAGGCCGTGCGCCATCTCACCGTCCACAATGACACCCTGGAGCCGGCGGGACTGTCACTCGCCTGGCAGTTCAGCGTGGAGGGCAAGCCCGTAACCCGGCGCACGGAGCGCCTCAGGCTGGCCCCGGGCGGGATGTCCGAGGTCAGCATTGCGATCCCCGTGCCGGACTGTGACCAGACTGCTCCCGCGGTGCTGGAACTGCGGCTGTCCCGGGGCGGAATGATCTGCTACCAGCAGCGCGTCAGGTACTGGGTCTGGGCGCATCCGCGACGCCCGGGCGAGGCCAGCGGGTTACCCGCGCCGTCGATTGCTCTCTTCGATCCGTCCGGGAAGACCGCGGCTCTCCTGTCCGAACTGGGAATGACTGTCTCCGTGTATCCCACGGTGGACGAGCTGCTATCGGCCGCATCGTCAGGAGGCAACCGAGCGTTGGCGGTCGTCGGCGCGGGTTCCGGGATAACCGCTGATGATGCCTTGCGCCTGGACGCTTCCCCGCATCCTCTGCTGGTTCTTGAGAACAACCCAGCCTTTTTCGGCGACCGCTTCTACACCACCCGCCACGCGGGAACGTACAGGCGCGGGTTCTCAACGCGCCTGCTGTCATGGAGCGGCGAGGTCGACGATGAGCTGCGTTTCTGGGGCGAGGACGGGGTGATTGCGCGGGCCGCATGCGGACGGGAAGTGCATGGCAATGTGCTTCCCCTGGTCACCTGCGGGGATGGCGACCTCGCGCTTTTCGCCGGGCTGCGCGACGGGCGCGTGCGCCTATTCTCCGAACTGGCTCTGGTGGAGAAGGCGGAGCAGGAGCCCGCCGCCGCGCTGTGGCTCGCTCGCCTGATCAGCGTGCCCCAACACCTCCCAAGCACTGGTACCCTGGCGGCGCACCCCGCCGGCATCCTCTCGCCTGAACGCTCCCGGTTCCGCACCGTTGCCGAAGTGCTCGGGGTGGAGACCTCCAGCGAGGATCCCGCCGTGCTGCTGTGCGACGGTTCCGCTCCGCCGACCGATCCCGACCTCATCCGGTCCCGTCTCTCGGAGGCGGAGAATTGCAAGGTCCTGCTGTGCAATCTGAAGCCCGAGGCCCTGGATGCCTGGAACGCGGTGCTGCCGGTGAAGCTAACCCTGGAGGCCTGCCCGGCAGTCCAGCTCATCCGTGCCGATGACGCGGCGCCGCTGGTCTGGGGCATCAATCACCGCGACCTCTTCTGGATCGAGGAGAACAATACCAGGCCGCTCATGGACTGGGCCGTGACCTGCAAGGGCCCCGGCGCGCAGCCGCTTCTCGTCACCAACCACACCGACTGGCGCCGCTGGTGCTGGCAGGGCGAGAACATCAAGACAGGGGCGCTCCTCCGCTCCGAACGCGAACCTTTCACCCAGCAGACCGGCTTGCTG